>JBGQKF010000626.1:0-2001 GCA_041499435.1 Gammaproteobacteria bacterium | reverse complement strand
CGGCGGAATCACACCCGACATGTTGAGCTTCAGCGGCAGAAACGAGCTCTGCGCGCCATACACTTTGCGGCCCACCTGGCGCTTGGCGTAATGCACCGGGATTCTGCGCTGCCCGCTCTCCACGAAGACCACCAGCGCCGTTACCGCGATGGCACCGGCGAACAGCACCAGCACGAGCAGAATCGAAAACGCCCCGGTGCGGACCAGCTCGAGCGTGCCGCCGACTGCGCGCGGGAGACCGGCCGCGATCCCGGCGAAGATGATGAGCGAGATGCCGTTGCCGATGCCGCGCTCGGTAATCTGTTCACCGAGCCACATCAGGAACATCGTCCCGGTGACCAGCGTCACTACTGTCGTGAAGCGGAACACCATGCCGGGATCGAGCACCAGATTGCGCTGCCCTTCCAGCGCAATGGCGATGCCGAATCCCTGGAAAGTCGCCAGCACCAGCGTCCCGTAGCGGGTGTATTGCGTAATCTTCCGCCGGCCGGACTCGCCCTCCTTCTTCAACGCCTCGAGCTTGGGCGACACCACCGTCATCAGCTGCATGATGATCGACGAGGAGATGTACGGCATGATCCCCAGCGCGAAGATGGTGAAGCGCGACAGCGCGCCGCCCGAGAACATGTTGAACATGTCCAGGATGCCGCCGCGCTGCGACTTGAACAGCTCCGCGAGCTGCACCGGGTCGATGCCGGGCACCGGGATGTGCGCGCCGACGCGATAAACGATGAGCGCGCCGACCAAAAACAGCAGCCGGCGCTTCAGATCCGCGAAGCGCCCGGCGCCGCCGAGTAATCCTTCGTTAGCCAAGTGTTACGATCCTTCGCTGATGGAGCCGCCGGCCGCCTCGATGGCAGCGCGCGCTCCTTTGGTCGCTTTGACTCCCTGCAGCTTCACTGCGCGCTCGATCTTGCCCGCCAGGATGACCTTCACGCGCTCTGCTCCACGCGGCACCAGTCCCGCTGCCTTGAGGCTCGCCAGATCGATGGTGTCGCCCTCCAGCGCATTCAACTGAGACAACCGGACCTCGGCGGAAAGTCCCTCCGCGTACGATACAAAACCGCGCTTGGGCAAGCGGCGCTGCAGCGGCATCTGGCCGCCCTCGAAGCCGACTTTGTGATAGCCGCCGGAGCGCGCTTTCTGTCCCTTGTGCCCACGGCCCGCGGTTTTGCCGTGCCCGCTGCCGATGCCGCGGCCCACGCGCTTCTTGGCGTGGGTAGCACCCGGCGCCGGTTTGATCGTGTTGAGTCGCATCTTCAGCCCTCGAACTTCAGCAGATAGCTGACTTTGTTGATCATGCCGCGCACTGCGGGTGTATCTTCCACTTCTACAGTATGGTTGATGCGACGCAGACCCAGGCCGAGCACTGTCGCACGATGGTCGCTGCGCGTGTTGATCACGCTGCGCACCAGCGTGACCTTGATCATCTTCTTCCCCGCGGAATTTCCCTTTGCCGCCATGGCGGTTAGCCTCTGATTTCCTCGATCGTCTTGCCGCGCTTGGCCGCCACTTCCGCCGGTGTGTTCATGGCGGTGAGCGCGTTCAGAGTCGCGCGCACAACGTTGTACGGGTTGGTCGAGCCGAAGCACTTGGCCAGCACATTCTGCACGCCCATGACCTCGAATACGGCGCGCATCGGCCCCCCGGCGATGATGCCCGTGCCTTCGGCGGCGGGTTGAATCAGCACCTTGGAGGCGCCATGCTCGCCAATCACAGCATGGTGCAGGGTGCCGCTCTTCAGGCTGATCTTCACCATTCGGCGACGCGCCTCCTCCATCGCCTTCTGCACGGCAACCGGTACTTCGCGCGCCTTGCCCTTGCCCATGCCGATGCCACCATCGCCGTCGCCGACCACGGTGAGCGCGGCAAAGCCCAGAATGCGGCCGCCCTTCACCACCTTGGTCACGCGATTGACCGCGACCATCTTCTCGCGCAAGCCGTCGCTGCGCTCTTCGCTCTGAGGTGCTCTTGCCATGCGTTTCTCTTCCTTAGAACTGG
>JBGQKF010000625.1:0-2013 GCA_041499435.1 Gammaproteobacteria bacterium | reverse complement strand
CGAGAACTACTTCGGCGCAGGCGGACAGCCGCACGGGTTTCTCGAGCGGCTGCGCGCGGACTATCCCTTGAGCCTGCATGGCGTGGGGCTCGGGCTGGGCTCGGCCGATGTACTCGATCTGACCCATCTGCGCCGGCTGGCACGCGTCATCGAGCGCTATGAGCCCGGGCTGGTATCCGAGCATCTGTGCTGGTCCGCCGCCGGCGGCCGGCATCTCAACGATCTGCTGCCGCTGCCTTACACCGAAGAGGCGCTCACGCACGTCGCGGAGCGCATCGTGCGCACGCAGGAATTCTTGGGGCGGCAGATTCTGATCGAGAACATCTCCAGCTACCTGCGCTTTCGCCACTCCACGATCCCCGAGTGGGAGTTTGTGGCGCAACTGGCGCAGCGCACCGGCTGCGGCATTCTGCTCGACGTGAACAATATCTATGTGAACGCGGTGAACCACGGCTTCGACGCGCGCACCTACCTCACAGCGATCCCGGCAAAGGCCGTGCAGGAAATTCATCTCGCGGGCTACGATGATAGCGGCGCGTGTCTGATCGATACCCACGGCAGCGCCGTGTCCGAGCCGGTGTGGACGCTGTACCGCGAGACGATCGAGCGCCTCGGCGCACGCCCTACGCTGATCGAATGGGACACTGACATCCCGGCGCTCGACGTGTTGCTCGGCGAAGCGTCCAAGGCCGACGCTATTCTGGAGTCCGCGCATGCCATCGCTGCCTGAACTGCAGCGCGATTTCGCAGCCGCACTGATCGCCGGTAACGAGGAGGCTTTGCAGGAATGCGTCATCGGTGCGCGTTCGCTGGATGCAGGCGCGGCGCTCGCGGTCTATCGCAATAATGCTTTCGGCAATTACCGCAAGGCGCTGCGCGACGACTATCCGGCCGTGCTCGCGCTGGTTGGCGAAAAGTTCTTCGACGGTGCGTGCGATGCGTACACGCGCGCACAACCTTCTCAGTCCGGCGACCTCAACGACTTCGGCATGGTGTTCGGATCGTTCCTGCAGCAGTGGCAGCCGGCACAGCAGCTGCCCTATCTTCCGGACGTCGCGCGCCTGGAGTGGGCGATCCATCTGGCCTTCAATGCCGCCGACGCGCCGCCGCTCGCGCTCGAGAGTCTGGCACAGGTCCCGCCCGATACTGTGCCGCAGCTGCGCTTCGATCTGCATCCGAGTGCGGTCCTGTTCTGCTCTCCATATCCGGTCTTCAAGATCTGGCAGATGAGCACGAATGGCTCGGACGAGCGCGTCGATCTCGCCGCCGGGGAAGATCGTCTGCTCGTGATCCGTCGCAACGGCACCGTGGAGATCGAGCGCCTCGCACCAGGTGAGCTCGCAGCCTTGCAGGCGCTCGCTGACGGTTGTGATCTGGCCGAGGCTCATGCACGTGGCGTCGCAGCCGAAGCCATCTTCGACCTCGGCCCATGCCTCCAGCGCCATGTCCTTGCGCAGACCATCGTGTCGTTTCATCTACCGCAGCACGTGACGAGATCGCCATGAGAACACTGTACTTGCGCAGCGGCCCGCGCCGCCTTCCCCGGTTGATAGCGCGCCTGACGCAATGGACCGACCAATTGAGCGGAGTCATAGACTGGCTCGCGCCCGCTTTCGACCTCGCCGTTCGCCTCTACGTGGCACAGGTGTTCATCAGCTCCGGCCTTCTCAAGATCCAAAGCTGGGACAGCACACTATCCTTGTTCGCCAACGAATACGCGGTGCCGTTGCTGCCGCCGGAGCTCGCAGCTTATCTCGGGACCGCAGCCGAGCTTTGTCTGCCGCCGCTCTTGGCGCTCGGCCTCGCCGGTCGCTTCGCCGCGCTGGCCTTGTTCGTCTTCAACATCGTGGCGGCGACCTCGTACCCCGACATCAGCGACGCCGGCATCAAGGACCACATCTTGTGGGGCGCGCTGCTCGCGGTGACCTTCTTCCACGGGCCGGGCAAGCTTTCGCTCGATCATCTGCTGCGCCGTTATTTCGCCAGCGAACGTTGACGCGTTCCCCGCGCGCT
>JBGQKF010000624.1:0-2014 GCA_041499435.1 Gammaproteobacteria bacterium | reverse complement strand
GGTCTGCCGGACTGGATTGCGCGATTGATCAAACGCCGGCTGGATCGCTTGAGCGGCGGACAGCGCCAGTTCCTCCAGGTCTGGGCCTCACTGAAAGCCCCTGTCGACGTGGTATTGCTCGATGAGCCAACCAACAATGTCGATCCGCAGGGCGTGGAGCATCTGGAGGCAGCGCTGCGCACCATGCAGCGCGACCGCGCCGTTCTGCTCGTCAGTCACGATCAGAGCTTTCTGGACCGCGTCAGCACGCGAACCATTCGACTCGCATGATCAATCTCACTCATATCTTCGACCCGATGTTCCGTTGGCCCTTGCTGACCGGAATCATCTTCGCGGCACTGCTGCCGCTGCTCGGTATGTACTTGCGGCTGCGCGAAGAATGGCTCGCCGCATTGGCGTTCGCCCAGGTCGCGGCAGCGGGCTCACTTGCCGGAGCAATCTTAGGCCTGCCGCCGCAGGCGGGTGCGCTGGCATGCACGTGCACCGCGGCGGCATTCAAGGGCTGGATCGCGAAGACCGGGAACAACGGCTACGCCTTGCTGATGATCACCGGGTGGGCCGCGGCTATTCTGATGCTCGCCAACGTGCCGATCGCAGAGCATCTGGGACACGCGCTGTTCGATGGACAACTCTATTTCACCGGCGTTTCGCACCTCGTGTTCGGAGGGATTTTTGTGGTCGTGGTTGTCGTCATTTTGCCGTGGTTATCGCGCAAGTTGCTGCTCGAGCGCATGTTCCCGGATTTCTTCCGCGCCAGCGGACTGTCGGCGGCGAAATTCCATCTTCTGTTTGACCTGCTGATCGCCGCAGGGCTCGCGCTCGCGACCGCTTCCATCGGCGTCATGGGAGCCTTCGGGCTGGTCTTCGTGCCTTCGATGATCGCCTACCAGGTTGGCCCGAGCTGGCGTGGGGCGCTTTGGATCGCTACGGTGACCAGCCTGCTCGCGTATGCGACCGCGTTCGTGCTGGCGTTCAGCACCGATCAGCCGTTCGGGCCGGTTCTGGTGTTCGTTCTTGCCGCACTTGCCATAGCCGCGTACTTGCTCAAGCTGCGGTCGCGGACGTCCGTTGCGACGCTCAGCGCGCCCGCTCCGATCAATTGAAATCGTACGCTTCTCGAGCGCGGGTGAGCAATTGAAGACATCTCCGGGCCTCGCTGGCATCGTGGCCGTTCTCAGTGCGCTCAGCGCGAGCGGTTGTGCGTTCCACCGACAGGCGGGCGATGACACCGCCGTCATCAAGGCGGGACCATGGGGCAAGGTCTACCGCGGCGGGTATGTCGAAGTCGCGTCGATTCGCGGTATCGAGCCGCAATGGCGCTTGCATTCCGAAGTCGAAGTGGCGCCGGGCAATGTGAGTGCGCTGTTCTATGTCTATCTCTGTCAGGGCGACAGGAATCACTGCTTTTCCGTAGCGGAAGCACCGATCGCATTCCGCGTAGACGCGGGAAGAACTTATCGCGCTCGCGCGCGCGAAGAAGTCAACGGCAGCAATCGCTTTACCGTCTGGGTGGAGAATGAGACGACGGGGCAGACCGTAGGCCAGGGCCTGACCATCGAGAAACCGCTGTTTTGACTTCCCCGCAGCTGAAAGAAAAGCAGGTTAGATCGCCTTACTCGTGCACCAGCACGTCGTCGCAAGCTCCTTGTAAGCTTCGGAAAAACGCTCCTGTCATAATGGCGCGTGGGGTATTCCGGGGCTGCGCCGATCAGCATGCAGTGGGCGATCGTGCAACCGAGCCCAGCCTTAAATCGATTTCAGACGGCGGCGGGATCGTCAGTAGTCCCAGCGGACACCGCTCTACCGGCCCAGCACGATTCGACTGAAACGGTGCGCGTGATGGCGCCCCCAAGAACGGCAGAGGGGTCCCGATTCAGGCGAGCGCGATCTCCACACGCTTGTTGCGTTTGCCTTCGCTGCGGATCTTCAGCACTCGGATGCCGCCGATCTCGGCGATGTTCCGCACGTGCGTCCCGCCGCAAGGTTGCAAATCGATGCCGGGAATCTCGAGCAG
>JBGQKF010000623.1:0-2017 GCA_041499435.1 Gammaproteobacteria bacterium | reverse complement strand
CGCACCCGGCACGGCGATGGCATCGTGACGAGTGGGACATTCTCGCCAACGCTCGCGCGCTCGATCGCGCTCGCCCGCGTGCCGATCGGTGTGCAGCCCGGGCACGACGTCGAGGTGCAAATTCGCGACAAGTGGCTCGCGGCCAAGGTTGTAAAATACCCGTTCGTGCGCAGAGGCAGGCCTCTGATCGACCTCGCCGTTTAAGTGAAAATGACTTCAGGAGATGACATGAATGTCCCGCCCGGCCTGCGTTACAGCGATACTCACGAGTGGGCGAGACTCGAAGGCGATGGCACGGTGAGCGTGGGCATAACCTGGCACGCTCAGGATCGACTGGGCGATCTGGTCTACATCGAGGTGCCGCCGCTTGGGAAGTCCTTCGAAAAAGGGCAGGCGTGTGCTGTCGTCGAGTCGGTGAAGGCGGCCTCGGATATCTACGCGCCGGTGTCCGGACAGATCGAAGCGGTGAATGCGGAGCTCGCCTCCAGTCCGGAGAAGGTCAATGAGGATGCCTATGCCGCCTGGATGTTCCGGATTCGGCCAAGCGACCCGGGGCAGCTGGGATCGCTGCTCAGCGCCGCCGATTACGAGAAGCTGATTGCGGCCGAAGATCACTGAGTCTCACACTCTCGAGCGCAACCTCGCCCCGGACCACAAGAACGCCGATGCCCTTCATCCCCCACACCGAAGACGACGTGCGCGCGATGCTGCAGTCGATTGGCGCGGCTTCGCTGGAGGAATTGTTCGACGAGATCCCCCCGGATCTGCGAGACATCAAGCTGCAGATGCCATCCGCGCTGACCGAGATGCAGGTCATGCGGCTCATGCAACAGCGCGCGCAGGCCGATGGTGAGTATCTGAGCTTCCTGGGTGGCGGTGCCTACGAGCATCATATCCCGGCGGCCGTCTGGCAGATCGCCACGCGCGGCGAGTTCTACTCCGCCTACACGCCGTACCAGGCGGAGGCCAGCCAGGGGACGCTGCAGGTCTTGTTCGAGTATCAAACCATGCTGGCCTCCCTCACCGGACTGGACGTCACCAATGCCAGCATGTATGACGGAGCCTCTGCGCTGGCAGAGGCTGTGCTGATGGCGGTGCGATTGCAGCGCGGTCCGCGTCGTGTGCTTGCGCCGGCCACCTTGTCTCCGGTCTATCGCAAAGTCGTGCGCGCCATCGTGTCGAATCAAGACATCGAGCTGATCGAGCTGCCATATACACCCGATGGCGGCACCACTTCGCTCGACTCGCTGGCGCGGTGGGATGGCGAACCGATGGCTGCACTCATCATCCCACAGCCCAATTTCCTCGGCATGCTCGAGCCGGTGCACAAGCTGACCGATTGGGCGCGTGCACACAACGCGCTTGCCATCGGCGTGATCAATCCGGTCGCTGCCGCGCTGCTGCAGCCCCCCGGCGCGTGGGGTGAAAAGGGTTGCGATATCGCAGTGGGCGAAGGCCAGCCGCTCGGCGTACCGCTGGCCGGCGGCGGTCCGTACTTCGGGTTCATGGCGTGCAAGCAGGCGCACGTGCGCCAGATGCCCGGGCGCATCGTTGGACAGACCGTCGATACTGAGGGCAAACGGGGGTTCACTCTGACGTTACAGGCGCGCGAGCAGCACATCCGCCGCTCCAAGGCCACGTCGAATATCTGCACCAACCAGGGACTGGCCGTGACCGCTGCCACGATCTATATGGCGATGCTCGGGCCGGAAGGTTTGAAGGGCGTGGCCCAGGCATGCCACGCGAACCTCATCGCACTGCTGCAACGGGTCACGGCCATCGACGGCGTACAGCGTCGGTTCACTGGGCCGGCTTTCCATGAGTCGGTGATCAGCTTACCGGTCGCGGCACAGGAACTCCTCGAGCGGTTGCGTGACGACCGGATTCTCGCGGGCTTGGACTTGAGCAGCGACTATCCCGAGCTCGGAAATGCTCTGCTGGTTTGTGCGACGGAAACCAAGGACGAATCCGATCTGGACCGCTACGCGCAAAAGCTGCGAGGCGCGCTGGCGCCTAT
>JBGQKF010000622.1:0-2039 GCA_041499435.1 Gammaproteobacteria bacterium | reverse complement strand
CTTTCACACCGCGTTCGTCGCGACGGACTTGAGCTCGCCGACGGCGACGCCGTTGGTGAGCTCGGGCGAGAAAGCGTAGTTCGGCTGACCGTCGCACAAGAAGCTGGAAGACTTACGCGAAGTGTGGTTCAACGCGTCCGACCCGGTCGCCGCCAGGAAAGCCGCAGACGAGGTGCAGCTGGAAGCCTTCAGGTTCGTGCCCTATATTCCGACGGCGCAGTTTTTCATCATGACAGCGTACCGTTCCAATCTTTCCGGCGCTATCGTCGCCCCGGTGATTTTCCTCTGGAACGTGGAAAAGAAGTGACGTATCGGGCGGGATATCACGCGACATGATCGTCTACATTCTGCGCCGCCTTGGAGCGACTTTCATCGTCATGGCGGTGGTCGCGCTGGTCGTGTTCTCGCTGCTGTTCTTAACGCCTGGAGATCCGGCAGCGGTCATCGCCGGGGACATCGCCACCGACGACGATATCCGCCGCATCCGCGCGAAGCTAGGTCTGGACGAGCCGTTTCTCGTGCAGTTCGGCGGCTGGGTGTGGCGGCTGCTGCACGGCGATCTGGGCACCTCCATCTTCACCAATCTGCCGGTCACGACACTGATCGCGCAACGCGTGCAGCCTACGCTCTCGCTCACGCTGTGCACGCTCGTGGTGGCCGTGCTGATCGCCGTGCCGCTCGGGGTGCTCGCCGCCGCTCGAGCGGGCACGTGGCTCGATCGGCTGGTGATGGGCTTCTCGGTGCTCGGCTTTTCGGTGCCGGTGTTCGTGCTGGCCTACATGCTCATCATCGTGTTCTCGGTGGAGCTCGAATGGCTGCCGGTGCAGGGTTACCGTCCACTCAGCGAGGGCGTATGGCCGTGGCTCTCGCATCTGATCCTGCCGAGCATCGCACTCGGTACCGTGTACATGGCGCTCATCGCGCGCATCACGCGCGCGGCCATGCTGGATGTGCTGTCGCAGGACTACATCCGTACCGCGAACGCAAAGGGCCTCGCGCCGCGGGCAGTGTTGACGCGCCATGCGCTGAAAAACGCCGGCGTGCCGATCGTGACCGTGATCGGTATCGGCATTGCATTGCTGATCAGTGGCGCGGTCGTCACCGAGACGGTGTTCGCGATCCCCGGCATCGGACGGCTCACCGTCGATGCGATCCTCCGGCGCGACTACCCGATCATCCAGGGCGTGATCCTGCTGTTCTCCGCCGTATATGTGTTGATCAACTTGCTGGTCGATCTCTCGTACCGCTTGTTCGATCCTCGCATCCGCTACTGACTATGAGCACCGCAGTCCTCGCGGCACCGAAATCCGCTTCGCCGACCTGGCAGCGTTTTCACGATGCGTTCCGGCGGCATCCGACGGCTATCGTCGGCGGCGTGGTGCTCGCGGTGATGGTATTGGTCGCAGTGTGTGCTCCCTGGCTAGGCACCGTGGATCCGCAAGCGCTGTCGCCCATCCAGCGCCTGAAGCCCCCTTCGGGCCAGCATTGGTTCGGCACCGACATGCTGGGGCGGGATGTCTACAGCCGCGTGATCTACGGTTCGCGCATCTCGCTGACGGTCGGGATCGCGGTCGCCGCGCTGTCGATTGCCGCCGGCCTCACAATCGGCCTGGTCACCGGCTTCATCCGCTGGCTGGATGCGATCGTGATGCGTGTGATGGATGGGCTCATGTCGATCCCGTCGGTGCTGCTCGCCATCGCGCTGATGGCGTTGACCAAGGCGAGCGTCGGCAACGTCATCTTCGCGATCACTCTCGCTGAAGTGCCGCGCGTGGTGCGGTTGGTGCGAAGCCTCGTGCTGAGCCTGCGCGAGCAGCCTTTCGTCGAAGCCGCAATCGCTGCCGGCACCAATCTCCCGCTCATTCTGCTGCGCCATATCCTGCCCAACACGGTGGCGCCGCTGCTAGTCCAGGGCACCTACATCTGCGCTTCGGCGATGATCACCGAAGCGATCCTCTCGTTCATCGGGGCGGGCACGCCACCCAACATCCCGAGCTGGGGCAACATCATGGCCGAAGCGCGCAGCCTGTTCCAGATCG
>JBGQKF010000621.1:0-2046 GCA_041499435.1 Gammaproteobacteria bacterium | reverse complement strand
TGATTCACCCCAGCCGCTTGGAGGATCAGGCTCTGGTGGCCACTATTCGCGGCATGGCCGAGCGCACCGGCGTCGAAGGCTACATTCGACAGCAGCAGGCGGTCATGGCGCGCGCAGATACACGTGAAGAGCTGCGCCGCTTCCCTTGTCCGACTCTGATCCTGTGCGGGCGCGAGGACGCAATCACGCCGTTACCGATGTCGATCGAGATGGTCGAGCTTGTGCCCGACGCGCGCCTGGCGGTGATCGAGGCGTGCGGGCATCTGTCCACGCTGGAGAAGCCGCACGAGGTCAATGCCGTATTGCGGGCTTGGCTGCAGAGCAGCTGCTGAGAAAGCTACTCGAGGGAACGTCGGGCTGCCGTTGACCGGCTTTTCGTCCACGTGCTATATACGTTCGAGCTGCGGCCCCGGGCCGCCCGTACCATCGGTTCTGAAGGAATACCCATGGCAGACATCAGCCGCCGCGCGCGCGAGCTCGGCACCGAAAACGCTTTCGTCGTGCTGGCGGAAGTCAACGCGTTGATCCGGCAAGGCAAGGACGTCATCTCGTTTTGCATCGGCCAGCCCGATTTCCACACGCCTGAGAATATTCAGGATGCCGCCGTCAAGGCGATTCGTGAAGGCAAGCATGGCTACACGCCCTCAGCCGGCATCGTGGAGCTGCGCGAGGCGGTCGCGCGCGATATGACCAGGACGCGTGGCATCGAGGTCCGTCCCGAAGATGTGGTTGTGGGGGCGGGGGCGAAGCCGTTCATCGGCTACACGATTCTCTCGGTGACCGACTACGGTGCAGGCGATGAGGTGATCTATCCCAACCCCGGCTTTCCGATCTACGAGTCGCAGATCAGGGCCAATGGGGCGGTGGGTGTGCCGATCTATCTGCGCGAGGCGCGCGACTTCAGCTTCGATCCGCAGGAGCTCGCCGACAAGATCACAGCGCGCACCAGACTCTTGATCCTCAACTCGCCGCAGAATCCCACCGGCGGCATCATCGCCGCTGCCGACATGCAGGCGATCGCCGAGATCCTGCGCAAGCACGAGCAGGTGTGGGTGTTCGCCGATGAGATTTACGGCCGTCTGGTGTATGACGGGCAGTTCGTATCACTCGCGAGTCTGCCCGGGATGCAGGAGCGCACGATTATTTCCGACGGGGCTTCGAAGACCTGGGCGATGACCGGCTGGCGGCTCGGTTTCGCGGCCAATCGCAAGCTCGCGCCTTACTTCACCAACTGGGTGACGAATACCGAATCGTGTGCGTCGCAGATCAGCCAGTGGGCGGGCGTCGAGGCGCTCAACGGTCCGCAGGACGCCGCGAAGAAGATGCGCGACATCTTCTTCGAGCGCCGCAATGTGATCGTCAACCTGCTGAGCCAGGTCCCCGGCGTCACCTGTCGCACCCCAGGCGGGGCATTCTACGTCTGGCCGAACGTTACCGAAGCATGCCGCATGATCGGCGCGCGCGATTCCGAGGAGCTGCGCGCGCGGCTGTTGAACGAAGCCGGTGTGGCCGTGCTCGCCGACATCCATTTCGGGCCGCGCGTTCCCAACGAAGGACAGCACATTCGCTTCAGCTACGCTGCTTCCACCGAGGCGATCGAGAAAGGCGTGGCGCGCATGGCGGATTTCATTCGTCGCAATACAGTGCACGCAAAGGCGAGCGCCGCGTAGGCGGAGCACTAGCCTGGGTTGGATCGGCGTCCGGGGCGCGCGTCAATTCTTCTCGAGCTTGGGCGGCCGCGAAGTGTCGGTGGGATTGCGATCCTGAACGATGTCCTGCACGCGCGCCTCGATCGCAACCTTGATACGCGGGTGGGTGAGGATGTAGAAGCGCTCGTTGACGATGCTGTCGAACACCATCTGCGCGACATCCTCGGCCGAGACGCGCCCGGATTCGACGGCATGGCGCATCTGGCGCTCGCGCTCCAGGTCCTCCGACGAGCGTGGGCGCGGCGCGTTGTGCAGCATCGCGGGCCGGTTGCGCTCGGAATCGGCAATGCCGGTGGGCACATAGGCCGGGCACAGCAGCGACACTCCGACCTTCGAG
>JBGQKF010000620.1:0-2072 GCA_041499435.1 Gammaproteobacteria bacterium | reverse complement strand
TGTGAGAGCGCCGGCAATCGCCACCATGAAACGATTCAAGTGAACGACAGGATTATTCTGCATCGCATTCCCCGAGCTCTTAGGATCATGTTGGACGACCACGACGGCTGCTCTTGCGGCGCTGACGCGATTCTGCCGTATTTTCTCGGCAGGAAACAGAGGAATCTTTAACACCTTATGCCGTCTCAAATTGGAGACGTTTCTATCGAAACCACGACCATAAACCACTGTGAGCACAATCACCCAGTATCAGATCGATGCATTTGCGCAGCGTGTATTCCAAGGCAACCCGGCAGCGGTGTGTCCGCTGGAACGCTGGCTCGACGATGCGCTGCTGCAAGCCATCGCCGCGGAAAACAATCTATCGGAGACCGCCTTCTTCGTCGCCTCAGATGCCAAGTACGAGCTGCGCTGGTTCACGCCAGTCGCCGAAGTCGACCTGTGCGGGCACGCAACGCTGGCGGCCGCGTTCGTACTCTTCGAGCTGCTCGGTTGCGCAAAGCCCGCCATCACATTCTCGACGCGCAGCGGTGATCTCGTCGTGACGCGGCGCGGAGCACGGATGGCGATGGATTTTCCGGTACGGCTGGCGCGGCCGTGCGCGGCACCGCAGGCGCTCCTGGACGGTCTGGGCTTGCAGCCGCTCGCAGTGCTGGCGGCGGATGACTACATCGCGGTGCTGGAGCACGAACAACAGGTGCAGCAGCTGGCTCCGGATCTCGGCGC
The DNA here is from genome assembly GCA_041499435.1 of Gammaproteobacteria bacterium. Classification (GTDB taxonomy): domain Bacteria; phylum Pseudomonadota; class Gammaproteobacteria; order Burkholderiales; family SHXO01; genus SHXO01. The sequence continues at coordinate 1,346 of JBGQKF010000620.1, read as the reverse complement.
GCTGGCAAAGCTGGATCTGCGCGGCGTCGGTGTAACGGCACGCGGGCGCGAGGTCGACTTCGTCAGCCGCTTCTTCGCACCCCGCCACGGCATCCCGGAAGACCCTGTGACCGGCTCGCTGCATTGCGCGCTGGCACCTTACTGGGGCGGCCGGCTCGGCAAACAAGTGCTGAGCGCGCAGCAGCTTTCCAGACGCGGAGGCTCGCTTGACTGCGAGCTCGCTGGCGAGCGCGTTATCCTGTACGGGCAGGCGGTGAAATTCATGCAGGGACAAATCGAGCTGCCGGTGTGAGTATTCGGCTGACGATGTGGTCGTGCCGCTCGGATGCTTCGCGCCACAACAGGGGGAGATGATGTTCGATTGGTTACGCGAGTTGACCGCTGAGGAGCGCAAGACCTTCATCGCCGCATTCGGTGGCTGGTCGGTCGATGCGCTCGACTACATGGTGTATACCTTTGTCATTCCGACGCTGATCGCGGCGTGGGGCATGAGCAAGGGGCAAGCCGGCCTGGTCGCGACCGCGTCGCTGGTGCTCTCGGCTGTGGGCGGCTGGATCGCCGGCATTCTCGCCGATCGCTTTGGACGCGTGCGGGTCCTGCAGATCACCATCCTGTGGTTCGCCGTGTGCACGTTCGCGTGCGGCTTCACCAACTCGTTCGAGCAGCTGCTGGTGTGCCGTGCGCTGCAGGGACTGGGCTTCGGTGGCGAGTGGGCGGTTGGCTCGGTATTGATCGGCGAGATGATCCGCGCCGAGCATCGCGGCAAAGCGGTGGGCACCGTGCAAAGCGGCTGGGCGGTGGGCTGGGGTGCAGCGGCAATCCTGTTCGCGATCAGCTTCTCCGTTCTGCCCGAGCAGTGGGCGTGGCGGGCATTGTTCTGGGTGGGGCTGTTGCCCGCACTGCTGGTGATCTACATTCGGCGCAACGTAAAAGATCCGCAGATCTTTCATGCCACCCGGGTGCGCGCGCATGAGACCGGCGCAAGCTTCCTCGAGATATTCTCGCCGCACCTGCTGCGCACCACCATCCTCGCGAGCCTGTTGGCAACCGGACTCATGGCGACGTACTACGCCATCACCACCTGGGTGCCGACCTACCTCAAGACCGTGCGCCATCTATCGGTGCTGGGCACCGGCTGGTACACGCTCGTCATCATCGCCGGCTCTTTCGTGGGCTATATGGTTTCGGCATATCTGAACGACCACATCGGCCGGCGCAAGACGTTCTTCCTGTTCGCCATCTGCACCGGCGTGGTCGCCATCTCATACACGTTGATTCCGATCAGCGACCCGGTGATGTTGGTACTCGGATTCCCGCTCGGCTTCTTCCTGTCGGGCAACTTCAGC
>JBGQKF010000619.1:0-2074 GCA_041499435.1 Gammaproteobacteria bacterium | reverse complement strand
TCGGGCGTGGACGTCCTGCAGGCGTTGCAGGGCGGCGCGGCAGCGATCGATGCGGTAGAGCTGAATCCGCAGGTGGTGAAGCTGGTCGAAGAGCGCTTCGGGTCATTTTCGGGGCGGCCCTATGCGCAAGCCAACGTCACGTTGCATATCGCAGAGGCGCGCGGTTTCGTGACTGCGAGCACGCGCAGCTACGACGTGATTCACCTGGCGCTGCTGGATGCTTTCGGGGCATCGTCGGCCGGCCTCTATGCGCTCTCGGAAAGCTACTTGTACACGGTGGAGGCATTGCAGACCATGTTGCAGCGGCTTGCGCCCGGTGGCTATCTGTCGATTACGCGCTGGGTAACGTTGCCGCCGCGCGATACGCTCAAACTCGTCGGCATGGCGGTTGCGGCGCTGGAACGCAACGGCATCTCCAATCCCGGCGGCAGCCTCATGTTGATCCGCAGCTGGAAGACCGCGACGCTGCTGATCAAGAACGGTGTGGTGACGCAGCAGGACGTGGACCGGATGCGCATGTTTTGTCGCGAACGCTCCTTCGACCTGGGCTGGTATCCAGGCATGCAGGCGCAGGAGGCGGATCGCTACAACCATCTGGACCAGCCTTACTTCTACGACGGAGCAGCAGCACTGCTCGGACCGGGGCGCGCCGAGTTCATCGACCGCTACAAATTCAATATCGCACCTGCCTTCGACGACCGACCCTACTTCTTCCGCTTCTTCGAGTGGCGCACGCTGCCCGAGCTGCTGCGGCTGAAGGGGCAGGGCGGTCTGCCTCTGCTGGAATGGGGTTATCCACTGCTCGCCGCGACGCTGATGCAGGCGCTGATGGTGAGTCTCGTGCTGGTCCTTCTGCCGCTGCGTATGCTCAGCAGAGGGTCGACACAAACGTCCCCACGCGGTATGCGCGCAACGGTTGCAGCGTATTTCGCAACGATCGGCGTCGCGTTCATGTTCGTGGAGATTGCCTTCATTCAGAAGTTCGTGCTGCTGCTCCATCATCCGCTGTACGCTGTAGCGGTCGCGCTGTTTGCGTTCCTGTTGTCAGCGGGGTTGGGCAGCCGCTGGTCGGAGCGGCTGTCCGCAGCGACTGTCCAGCGGCACCGGACCGGAACGCTGCCGGTACTCGCGATCGTCGTGACCACGCTCGTCTATGTTGCGGTGCTGCCGCGGCTTCTGCCCGTAGCCGCCGCGCTCTCGGATCCCGCGCGCATCTCGCTCGCGGTGGCCCTCATCTTTCCGCTGGGTTTTGCCATGGGGATACCGTTTCCTTTGGCGATGCGCAACGTGTGGGCTCTCGAGCGCACGCTCGTGCCGTGGGCTTGGGCTGTGAATGCGTGCGCCTCGGTCGTGAGCGCGGTGCTGGCCACGTTGTTGGCGATCCACATCGGCTTCACGCTGGTGCTCGTCCTCGCCGCCACGCTGTATGTGCTGGCAGCTTGGTTGTACCCGGGCCGGCTCAGCGCAAACGAACCTGTGCACCGAGTTGCTTGAGCCGGCACGGCGGTGCAACGGTCGCTATGATGCAGGCCCGCGCATGCAGTGAAAGCCTTCGCACGGCGAGCTGAAGGCATCAATGAAAGAACCGTCCCGCGTCGATCACCAGCGTCTGGCCGGTGATGCTGTCCGTCTGACAGAGCGCCACCACCTGATTGGCCACATCGTCCTTGTCCGCTGCCCGCTTGAGGATAGCGGCATCGCGTGCTCGTGCTCGATATTCAGGGGCGAGGTTGGCCGTCGCGCGCGTGCCCTCCAGGTATCCTGGCGCAACACAGTTCACCAGAATGTTGGGTGCCAGCCCTACCGCCATGCAGCGTGTGAGATGAATGAGTCCGGCCTTCGACACCGCGTAGGGGATCGAGGACCCCGATGGCGAGAGCCCCGCCACCGAGGAGATGTTGACGATGCGCCCGCCGCCATTGCGCATCATCGCGGGCGCGAGGGCCTTGATGCAAAGCATCGGTCCGGTGAGATTGACCGACAGGATCTTCTGCCACTCCTCGAAAGTCATAGCGTCGAGATCGTTGAACGGGATCCATTTGTTGTAGGCCGCGTCATTCACCAGAATATCCAC
>JBGQKF010000618.1:0-2123 GCA_041499435.1 Gammaproteobacteria bacterium | reverse complement strand
CTGACCGCGGCGAAGGCCGGCACCCTGGCAGCGCTCATCGCCTCCTACTCGAGCCCGGAGGGTCTCTTCTGGGCCAAGCTGTCTTGTGCCTCGTTCATGGCGATCGCGCCGATCGTGGTGTTCGGCTGGTTCAGTCAGCGGCAGTTGGTGCAGGGATTGACTTTCGGTGCGGTGAAGTGACCTGGGAGCAGCGCGTATGGCCTTTCTCGAACTCAAGGGCGTAGAAAAATTCTTCGGCGAGCACCGTGCTATCAAGGGCATCGACCTCACGATAGAAAAAGGGGAGTTCGTCGTATTCGTGGGACCATCGGGATGCGGCAAGTCGACGCTGCTGCGTCTGATCGCCGGACTGGAGCATGTCGACGGCGGCTCCGTTCACCTCGACGGGCGCGACATCACGCGGCTGCCTTCTTCGAAGCGCGATCTCGCGATGGTGTTTCAGAGCTACGCGCTGTACCCGCACATGACGGTGTACGACAACATGAGCTTCGCGCTCATGCTGGCGAAGGTGGATCCGGCAGCGATCCGCGAGAAGGTCGAGCGCGTCGCCCAAATCCTCAACCTGCAACCCTATCTGCAGCGCACGCCGAAGGAACTGTCTGGCGGGCAACGCCAGCGCGTCGCCATCGGTCGAGCGATCGTGCGCTCGCCCAAGGTGTTCTTGTTCGACGAGCCGCTCTCCAATCTCGATGCCGCCCTGCGCGGGCAAACACGGGTGGAAATCGCGAAGCTGCACCGTGAGCTGGGCGCGACCACGATCTACGTCACGCACGATCAAGTAGAAGCCATGACGCTCGCGCATCGGGTGGTGGTGCTGCGCGATGGCCTGATCGAGCAGGTCGGCACGCCGCTCGAGCTGTACTACCGGCCGAACAACCAGTTCGTGGCGCAGTTCATCGGCACGCCGCAGATGAACATGGTGGCCGGACCGGAGCTTGGCGAGTTCGAAGCGGGACTGAGCACGCCGGTGCCAGCCGGAGGTTACCTGGGCTTGCGTCCCGAGAGTTTGACCATCAGCGCTGCAGGTGGTGGATTGGTGCAAGGCAAAGTCGAGCTGGTCGAGGCGCTCGGCGCCGAAACGCTCGTCTACGTAACTACGCCACGCGGGACTCAGCTCGTGGCGCGCCAGAACAGCACCCGCGATCTGCCGCGAGTCGGCGATTCGGTGGGCCTGCAGATCGATGCCGCAGCCGCCCATCTGTTCGACTCGCATGGTCACGTCGTAGCGCCTGCGGTGCGCTGATTCCCTAAGACAAAGGAGTGTCCATGTCGGCCCCGCTCGTGATGCTCCATCTGGGGCTCGGCTTCTTCCATCGCGCGCATCAGGCGCTGTACATCCAGCGCCTGATCGAATCCGGAGACAACGGCTGGGTGCTGGCCGGAGGCAACACGCGCCCGGATATGCTGGAGCTGATGGCGAGCCTCGCGGCTCAGGGCGGCGCTTACACGCTGGAGACCATCACACCTGCCGGGGAAAGAACCTACACCAAGGTCAGGGCGATCAAAACGGTGGTGCCGTACGAGCCGAGCCTGGCGGGGTTGATCGCGATCGGCGCCGATCCCTCGACGCGCATCATCTCCTTCACCGTGACCGAGGCCGGATACTATCTCGACGCTAAGAATCGTCTGGACTTGAGTTTTGCCGATCTGGCTGTCGATGTCGCGGCGGCAAGGCAACGTAAGGCGGGCGGTACGATCTATGCGGCGCTGACAGCCATTCTGCGCGAGCGCATGCGGTGCTCGGGCGGCAAGGTGACGCTGCTCAACTGCGACAACCTGCGCCACAACGGCGAGCGCTTTCGCGGCGGGCTCCTGCAGTTTATCGGTCTGCTGGAGGACGTGCCGTTATACGACTGGGTGATAGCAAACACCAGCAGTCCGAACGCAATGGTGGACCGTATCACACCGCGCCCGGGGCCCGATGTTGCCGAACGCGTGAAGCATGCCACCGGCTGGGCAGACGCTGCGCCCGTGATGAGCGAAAGCTTCATCCAATGGGTGATCGAGGACGATTTCTGCAACGGCCGTCCGGCGTGGGAGAGAGTCGGCGTGGAGATGGTCGAATCGGTCAATCCCTACGAAGAGGCGAAGATCCGCATCTTGAACGCGAGCCACACCGGTAT
>JBGQKF010000617.1:0-2128 GCA_041499435.1 Gammaproteobacteria bacterium | reverse complement strand
CTATCGTTTTCTCGAAGAGGAAGCGGTGCTGCAGGTGCGCGCCGACCGCAAGACACATCGGCCGTTCGGATTGTATGGCGGCAGCCCCGGCCAGCCCTCCGAGAATTACCTGAACCCGGACGGCGAGAATCGCGAGCTGCCCGGCAAGTTCACCATGACGATCAAGCAAGGCGATGTGTTTCGCCATGTGCTCGCCGGCGCGGGCGGCTGGGGCGATCCGCTCGATCGTGATCCGAACGCAGTGCTGAGAGATGTCCGCAACGAGCTGCTCTCGGCTGCGAAGGCCCAAGCGGACTATGGCGTGGTTATCGATACGCGCACGTGGGTGGTGGATAAGCCTGCAACCGGGCAGCGCCGCGCGGAGATCCGTGTGAGGCGCGGCTGGGGAGAGGTGCCGAAGGTTCAGTGGCACGACCCGATCCTCAGCGAACTGTATGCGCTCGAGTCTGTGCTGGTGAAATGACGCGCTATCGCATCGGCGTCGACATTGGCGGCACCTTTACCGACATCGTTCTGTTGGGCACGGACGGAACCGTCCACACCCAGAAAATATCATCGAGTGTCGACAACTACGCGCGCGCGATCGTCGACGGGCTGCAACAGCTTTTCGGCGAAATCGGGCTGGCCGGGAATGCGATGGAAGAAATCCGGCATGGCACGACGGTCGCTTCGAACGCGATCCTGGAGCACAAGGGCGCGCGCACCGGGCTGATCACCACCCAAGGGTTTCGCGATGTGCTCGAGATCCGCACGCTGCGCATGCCACGACTCTACGATCTCACCTGGACTAAACCGCCACCGTTGGTCGAGCGCTATCTTCGTCAGGTCGTCGACGAGCGCATCGATGCACACGGCAAGGTCCAACGTGCTCTGGACCTGCAAGACGCGGAACGCGCCGTGCAGGCGCTGCTGGCCGAGCGCGTCGAGACCATCGCCGTGTGTCTGCTCAACTCGTTCGCCAATCCCGTTCACGAGCTTGCGATCCGTGACCTTATCCGGCGCAGCACCCCCGGCATGCCGGTCAGCATCTCCTATGAAGTGCTGCCGGAGATCAAAGAGTACGAGCGCACATCCACGACCGTGGTCAACGCATACGTCATGCCGGTCGTAGCGACTTATCTGCGTGCGCTCCGCACGGGGCTGGACAACGCCGGGATTGCGGTACCTTTGCTTCTCATGCAGTCGAACGGCGGACTGACGACCGATGCGGCAGCAACCGAGCGGCCGATGAACATCATCGAATCGGGACCGGCAGGTGGTGTCGTCGGCGCGCAGGCGCTCGCCCGAGCCATGCAGCTGCCCAGGATCATCACTTTCGACATGGGCGGCACTACCGCCAAGGCCTCTATGGTCGAGAACGGTGAAGTCACGCGCACCGCAGAGTACTCGGTCGGTGCTGGCATCATGATCGGCTCCCGTTTGTTGACAGGCGCCGGCTATACGCTCAAGGTGCCGGCGATCGACCTGGCCGAGGTCGGCGCTGGTGGCGGCTCACATGTGTGGATCGATGCGGGCGGCAGTCTGCAGATCGGCCCCGAGAGCGCCGGCGCCCAGCCCGGTCCAGTATGCTACGACCGAGGCGGTACGACGCCCACGGTGACCGACGCCAACGTCGTGCTGGGTTACCTCAATCCGGAGCACCTGATCGGCGGTGCGCTGAAGCTCAACGCGGAGAAGGCCCGCAGTGTGCTCGCCGAGACCATCGCGCGCCCGCTTGGCATGTCGGTCGAGCAGGCGGCGTTTGGTGCGCATCAGATCGCTGCATCCAACATGATCCGCGCGATCAAAGCCGTGTCGACCGAGCGCGGTCGCGATGCCCGTGAGTTCACACTGTTCGCCTTCGGCGGCAATGGTCCGCTGTTTGCGTGTGGGATGGCGAGCGCACTCGGCATGAGCCGCGTCATCGTCCCGCCCTGTGCTGGACTATTCTCATCATTCGGTCTGCTGTACGCCGATGTCGAGCATCACTACGGCAGAACGTTTCGGCGCTTGCTGCGGAAGTGCGATCTGGGCGAGGTCGAACGCGCGTGGGCAACGCTCGCTCAGCAGGCGGCGGATCAGCTCGCGGTCGAAGGCTATACCGGAGCGCGCGCGAGCTTGCGCCGTTCTGCCGCACTCCACTATCAGG
>JBGQKF010000616.1:0-2130 GCA_041499435.1 Gammaproteobacteria bacterium | reverse complement strand
TCTGTCTTAAAGATCGGTCCGATACCGCGCCTGCACCGCGGCATCGAAGCCTTCGATCTGCTGGCTCTCCAGGCCGCCGCCCTCGGCGATTTCCTCTCCGAAGCTGATCTTGACCGGCGCCGGCCAACTTGCCGGATTCCATAGATCCGAGCGCAGGAACGCCTTGGCGCAGTGGAAATAACATTCGGTCACCCGCACACGTGTGACCAGCAACGCCGGCTTGTCGCGCTCCACAAACGACTCGCACAGCTCGCGATCGTCGAGCAATTGCGCATCACCGCTCACACGCAAGGTCTCACTCGTTCCAGGCACCAGGAAGATCATCGAAATACGCGGGTTCGCGAGGATGTTCTGCAGAGAGAACAGCAGCTTGTTGCCCTTGCGGTCGGGGATCAGCAGCGTGCGTTCATCGGCAACGCGCACAAAGCCCGGGCTATCACCCTTCGGCGAGACCGTCGACTGCCCTGCCGCATCGGTGGTGGACAGAAACATCATCGGCGCACGCCCGATGAATGCAATCGCCTGCCGATTGAGCCGCGTGTGAATCCAGCGCGGCACCTGCGCGCTCGGCTCGCCCATAAGCGCGCGCAGTTGCGCGATGTTGTCGATGATGGCCATATGACAGTGAATGGATGGGAGAGTGTGGGAGAGTGAGTGAAAAAGTGAAGAGGTGAAGAGGTGAACAGGAGGAGACTTTTAATCCTCCCACCGCTCTTACCGATTCACCTTTTCACTTCTTCACCTTTTCACCCCTTCAACGCGCCCCTCGGGCGCTACTTCATCGTCGGCATCACGAACTCCGCACCCTTGCGGATGCCGGTCGGCCAGCGCGCCGTGATGGTCTTCAGGCGCGTGAAGAAGCGCACGCCTTCGGGGCCATAGACGTAGTGATCGCCGAACAGCGAGCGCTTCCAGCCGCCGAAGCTGTGGAACGCGACCGGGACCGGAATCGGCACGTTGATGCCCACCATGCCGATCTGCACGCGGGAGGCGAACTCGCGAGCGGCATCGCCATCGCGAGTGAAGATCGACACCCCGTTGCCATATTCGTGCGCATTGATCAGATCGACGGCCTGGTCGAAATCGGGCACGCGCACCACCGACAGCACCGGCCCGAAGATCTCTTCGCGATAGATGCTCATGTTGGGCTGCACGTTGTCGAACAGGCAACCACCGAGGAAGAACCCTTCTTCGTAACCCGGCACGCGATAGCCGCGACCGTCTACCACCAGCCGCGCGCCTTCCTTTTCGCCTGCAGATAGATAGCCGGTGACCTTATCCAGATGCTGGCGTGTCACCAGCGGGCCCATCTCTGCACTCTCGTCGGAGCCGGTACTGATCTTGAGGCTGCGAGCGCGCTGCGCGAGCCGATTCACCAGCGCATCGGCCACCGCGCCCACTGCCACTGCCACCGAGATCGCCATACAGCGCTCGCCGGCAGATCCGTATGCGGCGCCGACCAGCGCGTCCACCGCCTGATCGAGATCGGCGTCGGGCATGACCACCAGATGATTCTTCGCGCCGCCGAGCGCCTGCACACGCTTGCCGTGCGCGCTGCCGGTCTTGTAGATGTACTCGGCGATCGGCGTCGACCCGACGAAGCTCACCGAAGCCACGCGCGGATCGGTGAGCAGCGCATCGACCGCGACCTTATCACCGTGCACGACATTGAACACGCCATCGGGCAAACCGGCCTCTTTACACAGCCGCGCCAGCAATACGCTCGCCGATGGATCGCGCTCCGAGGGCTTCAACACGAACGTGTTACCGCACGCGATGGCGATCGGGAACATCCACATCGGCACCATCGCCGGGAAGTTGAACGGGGTGATGCCGGCGCATACGCCGAGCGGCTGACGCACCGACCAGCTGTCGATGCCGGTGCCGACCTGCTCGCTGAACTCGCCCTTGAGCAATTGGGGAATGCCGCAGGCGAACTCGACGACCTCAAGCCCGCGCTGCACTTCGCCTCGGGCATCGGATACGACTTTGCCATGCTCGCTGGAGATGAGCTGCGCGAGCTTGTCGGCATCGCGCTCGAGCAGCTCATTCAGCTTGAACATGACGCGTGCGCGGCGCAACGGCGGCGTGGCGGCCCATGCAGGGAACGCGGCGTGTGCCGCAGCAATT
>JBGQKF010000615.1:0-2130 GCA_041499435.1 Gammaproteobacteria bacterium | reverse complement strand
GATCGCATCATTGTCGGCTGCGCAGCGCTGTATCCGTTCGTCGACGATCAGGTCGGCGAGCTCGCTTGCCTCGCTGTATATCCTGAATACCGCAACGCCGGCGCCGGCGAATAATTGCTGAAGCGCGTTGAGAGCGAGGCGCGGCGCCAGCAGCTACAGCGCTTGTTCGTGCTGACCACACGGGCCACGCACTGGTTTATCGAGCACGGCTTCGCCGAGGTCGGCGTCGACCAATTGCCCTCTGCGCGGCAGGCTCTGTATAACTATCAGCGGCGCTCCAAAGTCCTGCTGAAAACGCTGTAAGGGACACCTCAAGCAGGTGCGTGGGCTGCCGATGTTGAGTTATAAGAACGAGTGAACACCAGCCCGTGCTGCGGGAATGAACGCGAGCGCTCGCCTCCGAGGCCGCCGCCCCCCCCGACACAAATGGGGTTCACCTCGGGCCGCGAACCAAAGCCATCATCGTGAAAGTCACACTGGGCCGTTCCCTGCGCGCCAAGCTCGTGGTCACGAGCGTCCTGGTGCTCGCCGTCATGCTCGCGGTACTCGCCGTGAACAGTCTGCGGCTCATGGAATCCACGCTGGTCGAGCAGGCGCGCATGCGCGCACGCGTTCTGGAACCGGTGCTCAATGCCGCTCTGGCAGCGCCGCTCGCGCATCACGACTACCCACTGCTGCAGAAGACCCTACGCGAGACCCGCGCGGAGGACGCGCTGAGCTATCTCGTGGTGCTGGACAGCAGCGGTCAGGTCGTAGCGGCCGACGGCTGGAACCCGGTACGGCCGCTGCCCCGGCTCGAAGACAGCGAGTCCGTTGCGGATTTCAGATCCGACGAACGCTTCGATACGCATCTCCCGCTCACCATGGAGGGCAAGCCCTATGGCGAGCTGCGCTACGGCATCGCCACCGGGTTTCTCGAGGTTGCGGGCGCACTGCTCCTGCGCCAGAGCCTGATCATTGCGCTGGCGGCGATTGCCCTTTCCATCCTGCTGCAGCTCACGCTTGGCCTGTGGCTCACGCGGCATCTGCGCGAGCTGATCGCCGCAGGCGAAGCCATGGCGGCGGGTGACCTGTCTACGCGTGTTCCGGTGCGCTCACACGACGAGGTCGGCCAGCTTGCCGCTGCGTTCAACACCATGGCGCAATCGATTGCCGATCGCATGCGCGAGCTGCGGGCCTCCGAGGCGAAGTTTCACGCCATCGCCGACTACAGCTTCGGTTGCGAACTGTGGCTGAGCCCGCAGGGCAAGCTGCTGTGGATCAATACGCGTATCGAGGCGATGTCGGGATTCACACCAGATGAGTGCCACGCCATGCCGGATTTTCCGTATCCGCTGGTGTCGCCGCCGGAGTGGCCGCGGGTGCGCGAAGCCATCTCCGGCGCGCTGCAAGGCACGATCGGCGACAACTATGTGTTTCGCGCCCAGCGCCGGGATGGCTCCGAGTTCTGGGCGTCGGCAGATTGGCGTCCGATCTATGGGGAGGACGGCGCGTACATCGGTCTGCGCCTGTCCGTGCACGACATCACGGGCCGCCGCGAGGCGGAGAACAAGCTCTCCGACACGCTGCGGGAGCTGGAGCGCGCCAACGCCATCCAGAAGGAATATCTGATTCTCGCGAGCGACGAGCGCGCCCGCTTGAACGCGCTGCTCAACGCGATGCAGGTCGGCATTCTGTTCGTCGACCGCAACAACCGCGTGATCTACTCGAATCCCGCCTTCGAGCAAGTGTGGCTGCTCACCCGCAGCAAGACGCGCTTCATCGGCATGGACGCAGCTGCGCTCCTGGTGCAGACCACCGAGCGGTTGACGCGCGGTGAGGACGCCTTGCTGGATCTGCTGCGCCTGGCTGAGGACGGCAAGCCGTCATCGCCGATGGAGATCGGCATGTCGGACGGACGCCTGATCATGCGGGTGGGCTATCCGGTCCGCGACTCCACCGAGCAGATGGTGGGCTATCTATGGCTGTTCGAGGACGTAACGCGCGAGCGGCAGACCGCCAACCAGATCCTCTACCTCGCCGAGCGCGATGCACTCACCGGGCTGTACAACCGTCACCGCTTCCAGGAAGAGCTGATGCGCATGCTGTCCAGCGGCGAGCGCCGCAAGCGGCGCGTCGCGCTGCTGTTCT
>JBGQKF010000614.1:0-2151 GCA_041499435.1 Gammaproteobacteria bacterium | reverse complement strand
TTGGCCCAGTCCTGCCATTCCAGCCAGTGCGCCGTCTCGGTTACGCGCAGCAGATGCGCAGAGAACTCCGGGTACAGATGCGTCGACATCTGGATGCCGGCGGCGGCGGCGATCGGCGCGGAGCGCAGCCAGCCGCTGACGCCGCCAATGCGCATCAAGTCCGGCATGAAGTAATCGCCGGCGCCGGCGCGCAGCGCCTCGTACAAAGCGCGCGGCCCATAGAAGTTCTCTCCGAGCTGCACCGGCGTGTCGAGCTCGCGCGTGAGCTGCGCATAGCCCGCGAGATTGTTGTAGGCAATCGGCTCTTCGAGCCAGTAGAGGCCCTGATCATCCAGCGCGTGGCAGCGCATGAGCGCATCGCCGAGCGGGAGCGCCTGATTGAAGTCCACCATCACTTTGACCTCTGCGCCGGCTCCTTCGCGCACGGCCGCGATGGCTGCCAGGTCATCCGCCAGGCGTTCGCGTCCAAGCCGCAGCTTGAGGGCCTTGAAGCCCCCCTCGGCCACCAGCTCTGCCGCTTCGCGTGCGATTGATGCCACATCGGAGAGCCACAACCCATTGCTGTTGTATGCCGGCACCCGCCCGAGCGATCCCCCCAGCAGCACGGCGAGCGGCATCCCCGCCGCTTGGGCGAGTGCGTCCCAGATCGCCATGTCGATGCCAGACACCGCAATCATCGTGATGCCTTCGTAGCCGACGAAGTTAAGCGTCATGCGTGCGCTCTGAAAGTCATCGAGCGGGACCAGCGGCCGGCCGATACGCGCGGCACACAGGTCTTCGATGACGGCAACGATCGGGCGCATCGAGCTCGTCACATACGGCTCGAGGTAGCTGCGGCCGATCACGCCTTCCTCGGTATGGAGATCGATGGCGATCAGCGGCCACTGCTCGAATCGACCGATTCTCGCCACCACTGGACGCGACAGCGGCAAAAGAAGCGGGCGCGCGGTGACCGACTTGAGGGTGAGCTTCTGGAACATTCGGGGAGACCTCGGGAAGTGGTGATGAGCCTCTCGGGCGGACGAGTATATACGCCGGCGTGCGGGTCCTCTTCGAGGGCGTGTCGAAGGCGTGGTAGTTTGCAGGGAGCGATAGACTTGTATAGCTCAGCGCCCGTACTCGGCGCGCAGCAGGTTCGCCGCCTCGACCATCGCGCGCAGTTTCCCGAATGCGACATCACGTGGCAGATACTTCATCCCGCAGTCCGGGGCGAGAATGATGTTTTCCGCCGCAACGTATGGCAGCGCATTCTTCACGCGCGCGACGATCACGTCCGGCGTCTCCACGGCGACGTCGTTCAAGTCCAGGCAACCGATCATAATCTGCTTGCCTTCGAGCTTTCCAAGGACCGCACAGTCGAGCCTGGATTGCGCCGTTTCGATCGAGATCTGCCGGCACGAACAACCGGCGAGCTCGGGAAGAAACGAATAGCCGGAAGGGCGCTCGTGCACGATAGCGGCATAGCCGAAGCAGATGTGCACCGCGGTCGGCCCACTAATTCCCTCGAGCGCACGATTGAGCGCCTCGAGTCCGTACTCGCGCGCCTTCTCGGGCTGCGCCTGCATGTACGGCTCGTCGATCTGAACGATGTCGGCGCCGGCGGCGAAGAGATCGTGGATCTCTGCGTTGACGGCGACGGCATAAGCCATGGCGAGCGCCGCTTCGCTGGGATAGTACTCGTTCTGCGCTTGCTGAGTCATGGTAAAGGGACCCGGTACCGTCATCTTGATCGGCTTCGCGGTGTGCGCGCGCAGAAATCTCACATCGTCCGCTTCGACCGCGTGCTTGCGGCGGATCGGACCGACGATGCGCGGCACCGAGTTGGGGCGGCCGGCGCGGCCGATCACCGTGCCTGGGTTGTCGATGTCGACGCCTTCGAGTGCGGTGGCAAACCGATTGGAATAGCTCTCGCGGCGGATCTCGCCGTCGGTGATGATGTCGAGGCCTGCGTCCTCCTGCTCCCGGACGGCAACCACCGTGGCGTCGTCCTGCGCCTGTGCAAGCAGCGGAGGCGCAATGCGCCACAGATCTTTCGCGCGCACACGAGCCGGCGGCTGTCTCGCCAGCCGCTCGCGGTCGATCAGCCATTCGGGCTGTGGATAGCTGCCGACGAGGGTAGTGGGAAAGAGCATCGCTTCACCTCTCTTTGAT
>JBGQKF010000613.1:0-2245 GCA_041499435.1 Gammaproteobacteria bacterium | reverse complement strand
TCAGGCCATTGCGCGAAACCGTGCGCACCAGGTGGTGGAACTGTGTTTCGATCGCCGCCAGGTCGGGAAAGATATCGGCGTGATCGTACTCGAGATTGTTGAGAATAGCCGTGCGCGGATGGTAGTGCACGAACTTGGAGCGCTTGTCGAAGAACGCCGTGTCGTACTCGTCCGCCTCGATCACGAAGAAGGACGAATCGGTGAGCCGCGCCGAAACGCCGAAATTCTCCGGCACGCCACCTATCAGAAACCCCGGAGTCAACCCGCCCTCCTGCAACAGCCAGGTCAACATCGAAGTGGTGGTGGTCTTACCGTGTGTACCGGCCACGGCGAGCACCCATTTGTCGCGTATCACCTCATCGTACAACCACTGCGGCCCGGAGACGTAGCCCAGGTTGCGATCGAGAATTTCTTCGACGAGCGGATTGCCGCGTGAGACGACATTGCCGATCACGAACAGATCAGGCTCGAGCTTGGTCTGACTCGGATCCCAGCCCTCGGTGAGCTCGATGCCCTGCGCTTCGAGCTGAGTACTCATCGGCGGGTAGACATTCGCATCGCACCCGGTGACGCGATGACCCGCCTGCTTCGCGATGACCGCGATCCCGCCCATGAAGGTGCCGCAGATTCCGAGAATGTGGATGTGCATGGGAGTCGTCAAAACCTCAACACAGAGCGGGAACAGAAACACATCTTCGGCTTGATCTGCCAATACTGGAGGTCAGGGCATATCGACGAGAGAGGCGGACTTAGTTCAAAGCAAAATGAGCCAGCGCAGCCACCGCGATCGGCGCGCCCCACTCCTGCACGAAGTGTCCGGCCTCCGGTATCTCCAGCGGCGCAGGACAGCCGCGGATGTGCCGATGCAGCGCTGACATTACCGGCGGCTTCAGCACCGGGTCCTTCATACCGATAGCCATGAAACTGGCGCCGCTCCAACTCGTGCCGAGCCAATTGCGCGCCTCGCGCGACAGCGCAGCACCGGGAGCGTCGATGCGATCCGGGACCAGGTTGGGAAAACGGCGCACACCGGCTTTGTAGGACGCATCCGGATACGGCGCGTCATAGGCCGCACACTCGGCGGGGGACAAATGCGCGCAGGCACGACCGAGCAATTTCCCGGCGCTCATATCCGGATTCTTGTTCGCCCAGTCGCGCCACGCGAGGAAGCCCGGCGGCAATGGCTCATCGCCCCCGGCGAGCGTGGTATTCATGATCAGCAGCCGAGTGATCCGCTCCGGCATCGCCATCGGCAGCGTCAGCCCCAGCAGGCCGCCCCAGTCCTGCACCACGAGGCAGATGTTGTGCAGGTCCAGCGCCTCGATGAAGGCGTGCAACGACCCGCGATGGAAGTCGAACGTATAGCGCGCTTCGTCAGCGGGTTTGTCGGAGCGGCCGAAGCCGAACAAGTCAGGCGCGACGACGCGATGCCCGGGCGCGACGAAAACCGGCAGCATCCGCCGAAACAGGTAGGCCCAGGTAGGCTGCCCGTGCAGACATAGAAATGTCGTGGGTGCGTCCTTGTTGCCGGCGTCGACATAGTGCATGCGCAGCCCAACGCAGCCGCGCATTCCTTCCAGATACTGCGGCACGAATGGGAAGTCGGGCAACGATGCGAACCGCTCGTCTGGCGTGCGAAGCATGGCGCTCATGGCGCAGCCAATTCTACAGGAGACGGCTCTTGTCGCCCGCGCGAAAGCCGACGAGCTCATCTTCGATGCCGCGGCTCAAGGCGATGACCTTGAACAGCTCGCCCATCTCCGCCGGGCTCAGCAGCTTCTGCGCTTGCGCGGCGAGAGGCAGATACTCCACGGCGTTTTGCGGCGGCGTGTGCGCAAGCAGGTCGGTAATGCCTGCATTGACGAGAAAATGCGCCTGAGTGGTATAGCCTGCAAGCTTGAGGCCAGCCTCTACGCCAGCCAGCGCCACCGAAGTGAAATCGACGTGGCTGGTGATGTCCTGCAATCCGGGCGCAAAGAACGGATCGTCGTGCGCGCGGTGACGGTAATGACACATGAGAGTGCCACGGCTGCGCTGCGGATGGTAATACTCGGCACGGCCAAAACCGTAATCGATGAACAGCAATGCACCGCGCTCCAGTGCGCTCGCCAGTGTGCGCACCAGCGCCGGCACTGCCAGGCTCACTTCGCTGCTGTACGGCGGCGAGGGTGACAACGCGACGGTGCGGTCGGCGAGCGGCCCCCGCTGCAGCGGTCGCTCCGCCCAGGACAACGCGCAACCATCC
>JBGQKF010000612.1:0-2245 GCA_041499435.1 Gammaproteobacteria bacterium | reverse complement strand
GACAAGGTCACCAGCTCCTCGGAGAAACCGAAGGAGCCTGCAAAGCAGTAAACCGATTCGACCGGTGGACGTCCGCTTACGCCGCTGACAGCCGATTGTTCGCCCAGGTCAGGCGCTCGATCAGGATGCGCAGAAAGGCCTTGTTCATTTCCTTCTGCAGCGTATCGGAAGCTTTGGATAAATCGGAGGCCTTGATCTCCATCACGGTGAGCGCGGACAGGGAAGTGATGGTGGTCGAGCGCCGGGTGTTGGTTTCGCTGAAGTACAGCATCTCGCCGAAGCAGTCACCGGCGCGCAGAATGTTGAGCAGACGCCCCGCTTTGGTCACCTTGGCTTCGCCGCTGGCGAGAATGTAGAAACTCTCGCCCGAATCGCCTTCGCGGATGATAGTGTAGTCGGCCAGATACTTGTGCCATTCGGTGATCCGCAACGACTCCCAGAGCTCCTGCTCGCGGAAATCGCGAAAGAACGCGATGCTCTTCAGCGTATTGAACTTCTCGGTGTCGGTGATCGTGTCGGCGGGGACTTCGAGGTTACGGTAAGAATGCGTGAGCTCGCGAGAAAAGTCCGCCCACGTCTGGAAGCGGGCGGCTGCATCTTTCTCGAGGCAGCGCAGTACCAGGCGATCGAGCTCCGCCGGCACTTCGCGGCGGAACGTGCTCGGCGGCACGGCCGGCATGTTGACCACCTGATAGAGCAGACTCGCTTTGCTGGATGCGCGAAACGGCAGCTTGCCGGTGAGCATCTGATACATCACCACACCGAGCGAGTAGATGTCGGTGTGATAGCTGACCTCTTTGTCTTGCACCTGCTCGGGTGACATGTAAGCCGGCGAGCCGATTCCTTTGAGGTGGGTGTGCTGCGCCTCGTCGTATTGTGCCGCGCCGAAATCGCTGATCTTGATGTTGGTGCTGTCGCTGATCAGAATATTGGCTGGCTTGATGTCGCAGTGGATGACGCCGTGCCGTTGCGCGAACGCCAGCGCGAGGCTGCACTTGAAGATGATCTCCGCGACCTTGCTGATCGGCAGCAGGTCGGCGACGTCGCAGTAGTGTTCGAGTGTCTGGCCCTTGACATACTCCATGACGATGTAGCTCAAGTTCTCGTCGCTGGCTGCATCGTAGATCGCGAGAATATGGGGGTGGAACAACTTGCCGACCAGCGCCGCCTCATTGAGGAACACCCGGCGATAGCGGCGCTTGAGATCGGCTTCCTCGACCGGCTGGTTTTTGATGACCTTGATCGCGACCTCGCGATTGGCGAACGCGTCGCGCGCCAGGTAAACGACACTGGTGGCGCCACGGCCGATCTCGCGAATGATCGGATATTTACCGATCTGCTGGGGGGAGGGGTCCGGCATTGGTGTGTGCCAGCAGCGACAGATGCCGCCTGGTCCCTCTAAAACGGCGCAATTCAGTGGAACTTTAGCCGAGCGCTCGTGGCCTTTCTTAGGAGTGGATGCTCACTATGGCGAAGAGTCCAACAGCGGCGGTCCGCCCCTCTGCGTCTTGCAGCTTTTATGTTGTCGACGCCCCGATATACCGAAGTCATGACGCAGCGCATTCCAAGCTGCGAGGCGATGGCGCCGGGTTTTCGTTCTTATGGCTTTAGCGCTGCGTCTGAGGGACTTTCATCCCGGCCTGCACAGCGGGCCGGGCGCCGATGTGGTCGAACCAGCGCTTGACCGCAGGAAAGTCGTTGAGGTCCACCTTGTGCCAGTCGTAACGCGCGACCCATGGATACGTCGCGATGTCGGCGATCGAGTAGTCATGCGTGAGGTACTCATTCTTCTGCAGGTGGCGGTCCATCACCCCGTATAGCCGGCGCGTTTCCTTGGTATAGCGCTCGATCGCATAAGGCACCGGCTCGGGGGCGGCCCGCAGAAAATGGTGGACCTGCCCGAAGAACGGACCGACATTCCCCATCTGGAACATGAGCCACTGGATGGTCTCGAACTGCTGCGTGATGAGCGTGGGGAACAATCGACCCGTCTTCCACGCAAGGTACATTAGAATCGCACCCGACTCGAACAGTGCGAACGGCTTGCCCTCAGGCCCCTGCTGATCGACGATTGCCGGAATCTTGCTGTTGGGATTGATGGCCACGAACTCGGGCTTGAACTGATCTCCCTTGCCGATATCGATCGGATGCGCCACATAGGGCAGTGCGCACTCTTCCAGCATGATGGAGACTTTGCGGCCATTCGGCGTGGACCACGTATACAAGTCGATCAAGAGGACCTCCT
>JBGQKF010000611.1:0-2249 GCA_041499435.1 Gammaproteobacteria bacterium | reverse complement strand
GCATCGCTCATCAGTGCGCAGCCGCCGCTTCTGGTGATCATGCATGGTCTTTCCGGGTCCGGAAAGACCAGTGCCTCGCAAGTGCTGCTCGAAACCATGCCTGCCATCCGCATCCGTTCCGATGTGGAACGCAAACGCCTGCAAGGCCTGAGTGCCGATGCGCGCACTGGCTCGGCGCTCCAGACAGGCCTGTACAGCGCAAGCGCCAGTGAAGCGACATACGAGCGGCTGCGCTTGCTGGCGCGAACGGTTCTGCTGGGCGGGTTCTCTGCGCTCGTGGATGCTGCATTTCTGCGTCACGCGCAGCGCGATCGGCTACGCACTCTGGCCCGGGAGCTCGGGCTGCGATTCGCTATCGTGCACGCACAAGCCAGTCCAGGGACGCTGCGCGAGCGCATTGCACGGCGTGCAGCCGCAGCGGGGGATGCATCAGAGGCGAGCATCGAAGTCCTCGAGCATCAGTTACGAACGCAGGATCCACTCGACGCAGAGGAGCTGGGTTCGACTCTCGTGTTGGATACGGAGCGCGATGATGAGCGCGCGATAGCCGAAAAGGCGAACCGGCAGTTGCTCGCACCCGGTGAACCGAACAGGTAGCCTCTGCCTGACCACCAATGCCCGAACGCAACGCCAGCATCGCTTCTGTGTTGAATGAGATCGCCGATTTGCTCGACATCCAGGGCGCCAACGCCTTTCGGGTGCGCGCTTACCGAAACGCCGCGCGCAGTATTGGTGACCTGGGCACAGAGGTTGACGTACTCATGGAGCGCGGCACTCCACTCACGGACATTCCGGGTGTCGGCGAAGATCTGTCCAGGAAGATCGTGGAGATCCTCCACACCGGCACCTGCGAGTTTCTCCAACGACTGCACACCGAGCTTCCTGCTGCGATCACGCAACTTCTGAAAATTCCAGCGCTTGGACCCCGTCGCGTGAAGACGTTGTATCAGGACCTGCACATCGAGAATCTGGAGCAATTGCTCGCAGCAGCGCAGGCGGGTCAGATCCGCGAGTTGCCTGGGTTCGGCGAGAAGACCGAGCAAAGAATTCTGGAGACGGTGCAGGGCCGCATCGCGATGGCTCGCCGCCACCCGCTGGTGCTGGCGGCAAATTATGCAGAGCCCCTCGCTGACTATCTGCGTGTAGTCCCGGGCGTGAGCAGAGTCGAAATCGCCGGCAGCTATCGGCGCATGCGCGCCAGCGTGGGCGACATCGATATGGTGGCTATCGCCGCTCCGGGGTCTTCGATCATAGAGCGCTTCGTGGCCTATCCGGCGGTGACGCAGGTGTTGTCGAAAGGGCCGACGCGCTCGAGTGTCCTGCTCGAGCCCGGCTTGCAGGTCGATCTACGCAGCCTGCCGGAACCGAGCTTCGGCGCCGCGATGGTCTACTTCACTGGATCCAAAGCACACAACATCGCCATTCGACGCATGGGGCAGGAGCGCGGGTTGAAGATCAACGAGTACGGTGTTTTCCGCGAGGCGCTATGCATCGCCGGCGATACCGAAGAATCGGTGTACGGCGCAATCGATCTTCCATTGATCCCACCAGAGCTGCGGGAAGATAAGGGTGAGATCGAGGCAGCGCAGCACGGGGGGCTGCCGCATCTCATACAGACGTCGGACGTGCGGGGCGATCTGCAACTGCGGCTCACGCCTGGCGAAGCCCCGGAAGCGATCATTCAAGAGGCGGGCGGGCGCGGCTTGGCGTACGTCGCGATCGTAGTCGATATCCTGGACCGTGCAACATTCGACATGGCCCGGGCTACACGAGAGATCGCGCGGCTCCGCAGCGTCAAGCCCGTTCCTTCCGCGCCTACAGTGCTGGTCGGCATCGAGGCGGGGATCGACGGCACCGGGAAGCTGGATGTTGCCGATTCGGTACTCGACTTGTTCGACCTGGTCCTCGCATCCATCCAGGGAGGGCTCGATGCACCTCATGCTGTGCAGACACAGCGTGTGCTCACTGCACTGGACTCGGATCGGATCGCCATACTGGCTCAGCCCAAGAGCGATGGCAGGTCTGCAGTGGATTTTGACTTCGCCGCAGTGGCGCGTAAGGCAACGGAGCGGGGAATTGCGCTGGCAGTCTCGTTGCATCCGCGTCGGATCGCGCCTCCAGACACGTTCCTGGAAATCGCCAAGCGTGAAGGTGCTCGCTTCGTGATCAGCTCCGAAGCGGGGAGCGCAGCCGAGCTGGACGCGATACGCTTCTCAGTTGGCTTTGCTCGACGCGCAGGGATCGAGCCT
>JBGQKF010000610.1:0-2250 GCA_041499435.1 Gammaproteobacteria bacterium | reverse complement strand
GCAAATCCCAGGAATAGGAAGATTATTCCTGCGAGGACGACCTCGGCGATTCGAACGACTGCTACAGTCGGTGCACCGGCATCGGGCAAGACCGTGACCAACGCTCCCCGATCGAAAGCACCATCGCAGGCCAGGAAGATTCCAAAGAGTAACGCCAGGATTGCCAGAACTGTCATGCAGAGCCTCCTCCGAGTATAGCAATAGCACGATCCCTGCAAACGCTCCCGCGAAGATAGCACCCGCGCTAGGAAATGCAAACGCCATGTTTCCATCAAGGCCCGTGAGCCGCTGCCGACGATCCGCGCGTCAGGCCGCAGCCGGTTTCTCCAGAGAACGATTGCGCCGCCCGCGCAGCTCGATGGCTTCGCCCAGGATGCCCTTGGGCAGGAAGATGATGAACAGCACCAGCAGCAGACCGTAGATCGTCGTGTCGAGGCCGTGGATATCGTGGCCGAACGCAAGCCGCAGCCCCTCAGCGAGCAGCAGCGTGAAGGCGGCGCCCACCGTCGGGCCCAGCCGCACGAACATGCCGCCGGCGATGGCGCCAAACACCATCTGCAGGCTCACCCCGATGCCCGACACGGTTTCCGGATTCACGTACTGCTGATACTGCGCGTAGAGCACGCCGCCGATGCAGGTCATCAGCGCTGAGATCAGCGTCACGCCGAGCTTGAGCCGCGTGACGCCGATGCCGATCGATGCCGCCGCATCCTCTTCGTGACTGATCGCCTCGAGCGCGAGGCGCGCCATCGAGCGGTCCACTCGCGTCCAGATCCACAGTCCGGCGAGCCAGACCAGGAGAATGATGTAATACCAGGTGACCTTGGACGAGAACTGCAGCGCTACGAGCGACCACGATGTGTCGGCAAGCGCCGTTTTAGGGGTCGCACCGAGCGACCCGCCGGTTTGATCGCGCAGAGCAACGATGATCATGCGCGCGATCTCCGACAGCGCGAGCGTCACCAGCGCGAAGTAGTGACCCACGATCTTCAGTCGAAAACACGGATAGCCGATCATCAAGGCGACCAGCGCCGTGAGGACGAGCGCGATCGGGATGCTGATCCACGGCGACAGCCCGAACTGATTCCACGCCATCACGGACACATACGCGCCGATCCCCAGGAAAGCGCCGTGGCCGAAGCTCGTCATGCCGAGCCGCCCCATCACCGCCCAGCTCGTGTACACGTAGGCCCACAACAGGCACATGATGATCAGGTGCAGCGGATAGTTGCCGATGCCGGTGAATGGCACCACCGCGAGCGCCGCCAGCCCGATCAGGGGAAGCGGGCGCATCAGCTCTTGCCCCCGAGCAGCCCGCGCGGGCGCCAGAACATGAAGCCGATGAAGAAGAGGAATGCGATCACATAGCCCCACTCCAGATGCAGAAAGAAGCCGCCGACCGAAATGAACTGCGCGAAGATGAAAGCAGCGATGAATCCGCCGATCATGTTCCCGAGGCCGCCCAGCACGCACACCAGGAAGGTGATCGGTCCGAACGACAGCCCGATCGCCGGATGAATGTCGTACTGCAAAACCAGCAAACACGCTGCGAGGCCGGCCAGCCCGCCGCCGAGGGCAGAAGTGATCAGAAAGATCCGGCTGGGGTTCACGCCCATGAGAGGCATGATGGCGCGGTCCTGAGAGATCGCGCGGATTGCCGTGCCGAGATAAGTGCGCGTCAAAAACAGATACATCGCGATCATGCAACCCAGAGCTGCCACAAATGCGACCAGCCGCGCCGAGCTGAATTGCAAGTCGCCAAGCGCGAGCGACGGGAGGCTCACGCCCAGGTTCTTGAACTCCACACCGAAAGCGAGTGTGGCCACACCTTGCAGGAGAAACAGCACGCCGCCGGTAACCAGGAGCTGATTGATCGGCTCTGCAGCGAGCACCGGTTTGATCACCAGCTGGTGCAGCAGGACACCCAGCATGGATACCAGCACGATCGCGCTCGGGAAGGCGAGCCACAGCGGCCAGCCGTACGCGACGTGCAGATAGTAAATCGCATACATGCCGATCATGATCAGCTCGGCGTAGCAGATCCACACCACGTCGATCACGCCGAAGATGAGGTTCAACCCGAGCGCAAGCAGCGCCAGGATGCCACCCAGCAACACGCCGTTGAGCACGGCTTCGAGAAGAAAGATGTCGAAGATTTGCATGGTCAGGTCAGGTGAAGAGGTGAATAGGTGAAGAGGTGAAGAGGTGAAGAGGTAAGAGCTTTCACGCCACCTGCTTTCATCTGACTTG
>JBGQKF010000609.1:0-2262 GCA_041499435.1 Gammaproteobacteria bacterium | reverse complement strand
GCTTCGATCGCGTTCGTACTGGCGTTCGCTGTAGCGTTCTGGTCTATCCCGGCCGCCATTGTCGCCATCGTGCTGATCGCGCCGCTGCAGCACGCGCTGTTCATCATCGCGCACGATGCTGCCCACTACCGACTGTATCGGACGCGCTGGCTGAACGATGTCGTGGGCCGCCTGGCCGGCACCTTGGGCGGTATTCCGATGTGCGCGTACCGCGTGATCCATCGCCTGCACCACAATCATCTATATGGCCTGCAGGATCCGGACATCGCGTTGCACGGCGGGTACCCGCGCGGCAGGCTGTATCTGCTGCGCAAGCTGACAAGGGATCTCGCCGGGATGACGGCCTGGAAGACGTATGCGTATTTCTTCGGAGCGCCGGCGCTCAACACCGCGACCAATACAGCGCAGCGACCGCTCGACGATACTTCGCCGAAGCTACGCGAGGCCGCGCGCCGCGACCGCTGGGTGGTCCTGGGCTTTCATATCGGCATGCCGATCGTGGCTTTTTCCACCGGCTGGGGACTCTACTACGTCGTGCTGTGGGTCGTGCCGCTCGCCACCGGGCTGCAGGCGATCCTGCGGCTCCGCGCGATCTGCGAGCATGGCGCATTGAGCGATTTCTCTTCACCCCTCACCGCGGCACGCACCAATCTCCCGAATTGGTGGCAACGCTTCTTTCTTTTCCCCCATCACGTCAACTATCACATCGAGCACCACCTCTACCCGGCGGTGCCGCACTACAATCTGCCGGCATTGCACGCAGCGCTGGAGCAACACGGCATGCTGCAGGACGCGGAGGCCCACGGTCTTGCGGAAACATTGCCGCGCATCTTTGCGCAGCCTCGCGCAGCAACGTAAGCGTACGATCCGCGACAGCCGGCCGCTCACGCCCCGCTCTCGCGTGCCGCGGAGTCGAGGAAATCGCCAATCTCTTCGTTCAGGAACTGCATGTCGTCCGCTGCAACAGAAGCCGCAGCCTGATGCCCCTGGTTGGATGGAATCTCGACCATCACCGCGCCGGGGATCTCATCGGTCAGCTCCTGAGCGCATTGCGCTGGATTGAACAGGTCGAGCGGCGGCGCAAGCACCTGCACACGAGCCTTGATCGACTGCAGTGCCGCGTTCGTGTCGCCGTTGAAATCGCCCGTGGTGCCGACATCGTGCGCCTGATAGGCCCAGCTCTGATACAACCAGTCGGTGGCATCGAACTCGTTCGCGCGATTGTCTGCGGTGATCTTGTCCATCCACTTGAGCGTGTCCATCGGATTGTCGATGATCTCCGCCAGCGCACGCGGTGTGCGGCCCGCCAGCACGCTCATGACCCCGCTCCACGCGGCCCAACCGCGTTCGGGATAGTCGATGAACTTCTCGCCGTCCCAGGCCGGATCGGCGAGCAGCGCACGCCGCGCCGTTTCCACCACGGCCACCGACCAGGGGGCAGCGCGCGCCATGGGCGTCATCGCCACCACGGTGCGCATGAAATCGGGATGACTCACGGCAAATTGCAACGCCTGCATGCCGCCCATCGATGCACCGACCACGGCGAGCAGGCTCGCAACACCGAGCTCCTCGGTGAGCAAGCGATGTTGACTCTGCACCATGTCGCGGATGGCAAAGCGGGGAAAGCGCATACCGGGCTGCTTCTCGCTGTTGCTGGGCGAGCTCGACATCCCGTTGCCGATCGGGTCGACGCAGACGATGAAGTAGCGCTCGGGATCGAGCGCCTTGCCTTCGCCGATCAGAAAATCCAGACGGTGGTGATTACCGGAGAGCGAGGCAGCGACGAGGATGGCGTTGTCGGCAGCTTCCGAAAGCTTGCCATGGGTGACGTACGAAAGCTCGAAGTCTTCGATCGATTCGCCGCCCTCGAGCTTGAGCTTGCCGGCGCTCCAGCGGCGATGTCGTGCGTCGATCATGCCCGCTTTCAAGGGCGGGTGACGGTGTG
Organism: Gammaproteobacteria bacterium; assembly: GCA_041499435.1. Classification (GTDB taxonomy): domain Bacteria; phylum Pseudomonadota; class Gammaproteobacteria; order Burkholderiales; family SHXO01; genus SHXO01. Next base: position 317 of record JBGQKF010000609.1, on the reverse strand, counting down.
CCTTGGCGACCATTTGGCTCCTCCCTGGCGAGCGCGGGTGCGCAGACACGCCTCGCTCGGCAATTCAGCCTTCGCCGGTCGAGTGCAACGGCGCACCTCGGAATTTGTTTTCGTCTTTTGTTTCTTTGGGCCGTCGTGGCTGGTGCCCGTTGCGCTCAACGGCTAGCCCGGATAGTTCATGAAATATCCGAGCTAGTCGAACATTACCACGGTGCGGATGCCTTCGCCGCGCGCCAGCGCCGCAAAGCCTTCATTGATCTCAGCGAGCGGAATGCGCCGCGTGATGAGCGCGTCGAGCTGCAGGCGGCCCGCAAGAT
>JBGQKF010000608.1:0-2300 GCA_041499435.1 Gammaproteobacteria bacterium | reverse complement strand
TCAGGCTCGCGCCGCTGGCGATCATCTTCAATACTTCGAACTCGCGGTGCGACAGCGTCTCGTGCGCCGGACCGTCAGTACGCACTGAGATCTCCAGCGCGATCCGCTCTGCGAGCTTCGGTGTTAGATACTTGCCACCCGTGGCGACTTTGCGTATGGCAGCGATGAGCGAATCCGAAGCGCTCTCCTTGTTGAGGTAGCCGTCCGCGCCTTCTTTCAAAGCACGCACCGCATAGTGATCTTCGCGATAAGCGCTCAACACCAGCACCCGGAGCCTGGGCAGATCGCCCTTGATGATCTTGAGCAGATCGATGCCGTTGCCTTCCGGCAGCGAGATGTCGAGCAGCACCAGATCGAACGAGCGCTTGCGCAACCAGGTCAGCGCCTCCCTTACGCTCGCTGCCTCGGCCGCCACGACGCAGCCGTCGGCCTCCTGGAGAATGCGCTTGAGTCCTTCGCGCACGATGAAATGGTCGTCCACCACCAGTATCTCGAGAACGTCACGCATCCGGATCTCCACGAATAGCCCGACTCACCGGCTGACGGTGAGCTCGACGTCCAGCTCACTGCTCTCGACGACGCGCTCCGCTCTGCCGGCGCGCGCCGGCAGCGGAAGCCGTACTACGACACGCGTCCCGCCGGCCGGTGCGCTTTCCACCGCGACGGGTCCACCCAGTTGACCGGCACGCTCACCCAGGCCGAACAGCCCGAACGATCCCGGCTTGAATTGCGCTTGCGGTGAGAACCCGCGACCGTTGTCGGACACGGTGAGCTGAATGTCGCGCTCGGTTCCAAGCAGCAGCACATCCACTTTGGACGCTTGTGCATGCCGTGTGACGTTCGTCAAGCATTCCTACAGCATCCGATACAGCGCCGTTTTCATCTCGTCGTCGATGCCCTCCATGGGCCCCCAGCAGGTGAAATCGACCGCCAGCCCGGCACGCATCGACACGTCCTGGACCAATCCTCTGATCGCCACGTCGATGCCGAAGTCGTCCAGCACACGCGGGCGCATGTCGACTACGATTCGGCGCATGGAGGCCGCGCTGTCTTCGATGGTTCGTTTCATGCGCTCGACCGCTTCGAGGACAGCAGCCGGATCTGCGCAATGCCGCCGTATCCAATCGGCATCGAGCTGCAGCGCGGTGAGATTCTGACCCATCTCGTCGTGCAGCGACTGGGATATGCGCTTGCGCTCCTCTTCGATGTCGTGCTGCATGCGGGCGCTCATCTCACGCAGACGCTCCCGGTTGCGCTCCTCCATGTCGCGCAGGATCAGGGTGTGGATGGTGCGTCCGCTCGCCTCGGCGCGCGACAGGCTGGCCTCGATCGCGAACGATTCACCGTCGGCGCGCACCGCATGGTAGCCCTCGGGCAGCCACATCGCCGGCAACGGCGTATCCCCGTGATCGAGGATCATCCGGCGCAGCGGCGCGGAGAGAAAGCGCCCGCAAGGCTGGCCGATGGCCTGGCTCGAGGAACAGCGAAACACCCGCTCAGCCGCGCGATTGAAGAATACGATGCGCCCTTCCTGGTCCAGTGTGACGATCGCGTCCATGGCCGACTCGATCACGCGCGAGAGCCGCTCCTCGCTTTCCTGCAGCCGCTGCTTGAGCTGCTGCAGGGTGAGGTGCGAAGTGATGCGCGCAATCACCTCTTCGTGCTGAAACGGCTTGGTGATGTAGTCGACCGCGCCGAGCTCGAAGCCTTTCACTTTGTTGTCGGTATCGGTCAGACCGGTCATGAAGATGACCGGGATATCCCGCGTAGCGGTGCGGGCCTTGAGTTGTTCGCAGGTGGCGTAGCCGTCCAGATTGGGCATCAGCACGTCGAGCAGAACCAGATCGGGCACGATGTACTCGATCTGCTCCAACGCACTGTCGCCGTCTTCGGCGACCGAGACCGCGAAGTCATGCGCGCTCAGCAGATCGACCAGGACACCCAGATTGGCAGGGGTGTCGTCCACGATCAAGATCAGCGGCCGGCTATCGTGCAGGGCATTCATGTCCGGCGGGCCCGAAGCTCTTCAACCAGCGGCGCAGCTCTTTCATCTGATAGGCCGCAACGCGTGCGCGCAGCTGCGCGACGAAAGGCAAGTACGCCGGGTCGAGCGACTCCAGATAGGTCATCTGCTGCAGTAGATTTTTGATGTCGCCGCGCGCTGCGATGTCATGCAGCCTCTGCAGGTGTTCGCCATCAGGGACCACCGGCGGCGCCGCAGACTCGGGCTGCAGCTGCTCCTGCGCATAGATCAGTCTGAGCTGCAGTGGCGTGCACAACAGGTCGAGCAGCTTCTCTAC
>JBGQKF010000607.1:0-2317 GCA_041499435.1 Gammaproteobacteria bacterium | reverse complement strand
GCTCGCCGTACGCGCCCCACTGCGATGTGTCGACGAAACGCGGACGCTTCGCGAGCGGGGTATCGAGCTCACCCTGGATACTGTCCTGCACTTCTCCGTACACCATGACCGTTGCACCGTTGCACGCGAGGAGCTCTAAGTGCGCCGCCGCGCGCTTCATTTCCTCCTCGACAGTGGACTTCGCAAGCCGACCGGAATACCACCCCGAAACGCACGCCAGGCCGTACTCGCCAAGCTTTGCCTTCAGCGCTGCCGGCTCGCGGGGGAATTTGTTGCCGAGCTCGAAGCCCTCAAAGCCGATCTCGCTGCCCTCCCGAAGCGCCGTCTCGAGCGGTGTGTCCCCGCCCAGCGCCGGCAGGTCGTCGTTGCTCCAGCCGATCGGATTGATGCCGATGCGTACGTCGAATGTCATGTTGTACCTCAGACCAGATTGAAGCAGATTTGTGAACCGCAGAGCTTACCAAAGTCCGCGCGCAAACCTGCAAGCCTCTAGCCTGGAATTATCCAGGCTAGCTACGCGCCAGACGTCTCACGCTATCATGGTACGGTGCTGAAGATTCGCTCGCTCACCAAAACCTTCGCAGGCCCGCGCCGGCGCATAGTGCTGGAGAATATCGACCTCGAGCTGAGCACAGGCGATTACATCGCGGTCATGGGGGAGTCCGGGGTTGGCAAATCGACCTTGCTCAATCTCATTGCCGGCCTGGATCAACCCGATGCCGGTGAAATCGTGCTCGATGGCGTTGCGCTTGCTCAGCTCGACGACGATGCGCTGACCCATCTGCGTGGTGAGCGGATGGGTTTCGTCTTCCAGGCGTTTCATATCCTGCCCTATCTATCGGTCTATCAGAACGTCGAGCTGCCGCTGCGCCTGCTGCGCCGGGCGGTCGATGAGCCGCGGGCACGGACGCTACGCATGTTGCGTGCAGTCGGCCTGGGAGATCGCGCCGAGAGCATGCCGCGCGAGCTATCGGGAGGGGAGCTGCAGCGCGTTGCGATCGCGCGTGCGCTGGTACACAGTCCAAAGCTGGTCCTCGCCGATGAACCGACCGGCAACCTGGATCCAGATACTGCTATGCAGGTCCTGACGCTGCTGCGCGATCAAGTCAAGATGAACGATGCAGCAGGGATCCTGGTGACGCACTCGCAGGCCGCAGCGCAGACGGCGGATCGCATCTATGTGCTGACGCCGAGCGGGCTGCGTGAGAGGTGATTGGCCAGAGCACTGAACGCCGTCAGATCTGGAGCGCGGCTGAATCCAGTCGAAGTCTCGTCCGATTACAGTTCGAAAACCTGCCCGGCCCGCACCAACCCCCTGAATCCATCGGCTACCACGTCTGGGAGCAGCGCCGACTGATAGTCGTACAGCCAAGTCTTGGCGCGCACCGTCGCCGGCAGAGAAACCAGGTCCTCGTAATGCGAATGAACGCCGGTCTTGATCGGCCCGATCTCGCAATCGTGGAAAATCTGATTGGCGGCGGCGTAGTACGGCGTTAGATGGTCCGGACAGAACTGCGTGTCGGTGGTAATGAAGGTTTTGCGCAGTCGGTGCTCGATCAGCAACCCGTGGCTCACGAGGGATTTGTGCGCGGAGCTCACATGCGTGGTCGGCACGCTCTGCAGCCGCAGGCCTTCCCACTCGAAGGGCCGCAACGCTACGATCGTGTGGACATCGAAGAATGTGGCCAGTGTAGTTTCGCCGTCGGCTATGAGCCCCATGCCGCCCTTCAACGAATGCTCCCAGAGCGGCCCCGGCAGAGATTCATCGAGATAGAGCAGCGGCCGTTCGCAGCGCGGATCGAACTTACGCTGGAAGCCGATGTGCTCGAGACCACCGATGTGGTCCGCGTGCAGATGGCTGACATAGATATCATTGACATCGCGGTATGACAGGCCGCGCCGTGCCAGCGACCAACGAATGTCCGAGCCGCAGTCGATCAGCAGCCGGCGGCCGCTGTCAGCGATCACCAGCATATTGGACTGAAAGTTGTCGCCCTCGAGCGTATGCGCTGAGCCGGACCCCAGGAATAGCAGCTGCATGAGAATGGGTTTGCGGGTGCTGGTCAGAAATCTGTGGGAGTGTCGTCTCGGCCGCTCGGCAATTTGTGTTAGGTGCGGCGCAAAGGATTATGAGCGAGGCAGAGGGCGGGCGCACTATAACTAAAAGCTAAGAGAGGTGCGCTAAGCAGCGCGTCACCTGGCAATCCGATATCCGGAGCTGGATTCACTCTCTTGGCCACCAACCTGTGCACAGGTTTGAGCTGAGCTCAGCAGCTCGAGGCGAAAAGCGAACACCAGCATATACCGGTTAAATAGG
>JBGQKF010000606.1:0-2332 GCA_041499435.1 Gammaproteobacteria bacterium | reverse complement strand
GCCTTGTTGATGTCCTCCAAAGCGAGCTGCAGACCATTCACCTGGAAACTGCCGCCTTCGGCGAACGGCCCGGTCAGCATGTTCACTACGCCGATCTTGATCGGCTCAGCGGCCGGTGCGCTCGCCGGGACCGCCAGTGACACGATGAAGATCCACAAAAGTCTGCTCAGCATGTCGGCCTCTCTCCGTTGTGTTTTTGGTCTGGCACGCCGCGTCGCGGCTCAGTCGCTAGCGTAGCGGAAAACGAGCCGCCTCGTCACATGGACCGCGCGGTGGTGATTGATGGGCTATGCGATGATCTGCATGCGCCGCAGCAGCCAGAACAGCGCAAAATAACAAACGGCTGTCACACCGATCGCCGCCAGCAGACTGAGCCAGAACCCCCATCCTAGGCGAATGAACAGCGGCAGGGCCAGAAACAGCGCCAGCGACGGGATCACCAGCCAGAAGATATCCACCGACAAACTGGCGATGCGCGCGGCATCGTGCGTATCCCGGTACAGCCACACGAAAGCGAGCAGCGAGGTGAGGGGCAGAGAGGCAATCAGCGCGCCGACCACCGTGCTGCGCTTGGCAATCTCGGCGATGGCCACGATAATCAACGCCGAGACGATCGTTTTCAGCACGAAATAGACCACGGGCGCGTTCCCTCCACTGTCGAGCAGCGCAATTTTGCGCCATCGCAGCCGTGTTGCGCACACGGAGCTCAGTGCAGCCATCCATGCGCGCCCGCCACCGCAGCGGCGATGGTGACCAGACTGATCGCGAGCAGGAACCAGTGCAGGCGTTGAATCAGAACGAACGTTGGCTCCGGATGGCGCTGCGCCGATGCGCGAAACCAGCGGTGCAGCCAAAGCGGCTCGAGCACAAATAACATGACCGTGAACACAATCCACACCAGCACCATGGCGTGCATCCACCAGTACCCGGCCTGCGCGAACCGCTCCCACGCATTGAGCACGTACACCAGGTAGAAACCCGATAAGCCGGTGAGCAATGTGGTCCAGCGAGCCTGCCGTGCAAACCCGCTCTCAATCTGCTCGAAGAATTCGACGCGTTCACGCGCGGACTGCAGGCGGCGCGCTGCCGGCAGGAGCACGGTGGTGACCATTGCCACGCCTCCGATCCATAGCACAACCCCGAGCACGTGCACGACGCGGGCTGCGATCCAACTGGTCACCGGCTCTCCCGATCGCTCGCGGTTGCTCGCTGCGAGCATTGACGCTCGCGCGGGCGTTCCGGCTGCGGCTCGCAGATCAATCGATGTGCGCACGAGCTGCGCTGAACGCTCACTCCACCAGCAGGGCGACGGCGTCGATCTCTGCGTCCTGCAGCGACTTGATTTCGAGCGCCACGCCAAGCTTGCTCCACTCGCGCACCTCCTCGGCCAGCGCCGCGGCGGTCAATGGATTCGCGCGCAGCCACTGCGGGTCGAGCGTGATGCCGAACTTGGAATCCCTGTAGTGCGCTTCGATGGCCGGCAGGCTGGCATTCACCCGACTGCGGTAGAACAAGGCCGCCAGACGCATCGACGCAACCAGGGCGAGATCGACCTCACCTTCCAGCAGCCCACGCATCTTGTCGAGCGAGCCGCGGTGCGCGAGCACCAGCGTCGCCAGCCGGCTTTGCTCCATCTTGGAAAAGCCCGGCATGTCGGCGTTGCGCAGAATGTATGCGGAGTGCTTGTGATAGCCGTTGTGCGCGACCGATACGCCGATCTCGTGCAGCTTGGCGGCCCACGACAACAGCTGCAGCAAATGCCCCGCGTCGGTATGCAGATCGCGGGCGAACTGGCGCAGCAATGCGGCAGCGAGCGACTCGACACGCCGTGCCTGTGCGGCGTCGACGTGGTAGCGCTTGGTGAACTGCGCGACGGTGGTGTCGCGCATGTCGCGGTGATGAAAGCGTCCCATCATGTCGTACAAGATGCCCTGGCGCATGGCGCCGTTGGCCACCGTCATGGATTGCACCTTGAGCTCGGAAAAGATCGCTGCCATGATGGCGAAGCCACCGGGCAGCACCGGCACGCGATCCGGGCGCAGACTCGGGAACGACAGCTTGGTGGCATCGCCCGCCTTCAGCAACGCGGCACGCAGGCGGTCTAGACCGTCAGCGCTTATGCCGCCGGCGCTCCACCCGCTCTGCTCGATGATGTCGGCCAACGCGCGCGCGGTGCCCGACGAGCCCACCGCTTCCTTCCAATGGCCGGCGGAAAATTCGCGGACGATGGTCTGCACCTCGATGCGCGCGGCGAGCTCAGCCTGCTTCAAGTTGCTCTTGGAAAGTCTGCCGCTGGGAAAGAATCTCATGCTGTAGCTGACGCAGCCCATGT
>JBGQKF010000605.1:0-2333 GCA_041499435.1 Gammaproteobacteria bacterium | reverse complement strand
CCCCATGTAGCGCGCTTTGAGCTCGGGGTCGTTGGTGAAGTCGCCCGTCGCCAGGACAACGCCATGCCGCGCGCGAAAGCGGTACGCAGTGCCACATGCGACCCCGGTCACCGCACCGCTCTGCGTAAGCAGCTCGCCAGCCTTCACGTTGACGCGGATATCTACGCCGATGCGCCGTGCGTGGCGCTCCAGATGGTAGATGTATGAGAGTGAGTTGGGCAGCACGTTGTGCATGCGCGGCTGCCGGTGCGGCGGCTCGGGCATCGGCCCGAAGAAACGCACGCCCAGATCGAGCAGCCAGCGCACCGCATCGGGCACTTCGTCGCACAAGATACGCCGCAATTCGTCATTGTCGCGAGAGGCGAGCTCGCCCGCGAACAGCGGCATATCGTCGTAGTGATCCTGGGGCCGGTCTTCTATGCGGCTGCGCAGTTGGTGGGGCGTGCGCGTCGAGGTGATGGAGCCGATCGACCACGCGGTCGACCCACCGAGCCTGGCGTTCTTCTCCAGCAGCACCACGTTGCGCCCTGCCGCGCGCGCTTCGATCGCAGCGGCCAGGCCCGAGCCGCCGCCGCCGATCACGACGACGTCGAAGATTTCCTCGGCGGCGCTCACGCGCCCGCGACGGCGCGCCCGGCGCTGTCGCCGGCAATGCGCCCGAACACCGCACCGGACATGAGGCCGGTGCCGCCGGGATAGTTGAAGTAGAACAAGCCACCGACTAGTTCACCGGCCGCATACAAGCCTGGGATCGGCGCACCATCGGTGTCGACCACTTGCGCATCGGTCGTGATGCGCAGGCCGCCGAAGGTGAACGTGATGCCGCACGACACCGCATACGCCTCGAACGGAGGTTCGTCGAGCAGATTGGCCCAGTTCGACTTAGGCACCGGCAACCCGCGTGTGCCGCGGCCGTCCTTGACATTGGGGTTGAACGGCACATCGGTGCGCACGGCCGCGTTGTACTGCTGGATGGTTTCGAGCGCCTTGGCGGCGTTCACGTCGTCCAGCTTGGCGACCAAGCTCTCGAGCGTATCGGCGCTGACCTTGGTCACCTGCCGGATGCGATATTCGTCGCGCAACAGATGCAGCACCTTCTTGTCGAAGATCTGCCACGCGAACTGTCCGGGCTGCGCGAGGATGACGGCGCCGTACTTCGCGTAAGTGTAATTGCGGAAGTCCGCACCCTCGTCGACGAAGCGCTCGCCGCGTGCGTTCACCATGATGCCGAAGGGATAGGAGTGCTTCTGAAAGCCGTCGCCCACCGCGAGGTCGCCGAACTCGGGCGCGTTGCGATCCCAGCCGACAGCGTGGCAGCCGGACCAGTTGCCGCGCGGGGCCGCGCCGATCTCCAGCGCCATGCGAATGCCATCGCCGGTGTTGAAGCGTGTGCCGCGGACTTTCGCGAGGTCCCAGCCCGGCCCGAGATAGCGCGTGCGCCACTCGGGGTTCGCCTGAAATCCGCCGGCCGCAAGAATGACAGCTCGGCAGCGCAACGTCTGCGTCTTGCCGAGATGACGCACGGTGAGCCCTTGCACGCCGTCGTCATCATGCAGCAGCGACAGGGCGCGCGCCCCGTAGAAGATACGGATGCCGTGTTTGTCCGCGGCGCGCTTGTGCGCTTCGACCATGCCGGGGCCGCCGCCGGACGCTTCCACGGTGAGGCCGCCCCAGAATTTGAAGCGTCCGTCCACCTTGAATGCCTGGCGTCCGTAGATCGGCGCGAAGCGCATGCCCTTGCTGCGCAACCACAACATGGCGGATTTGCTGCGCCGGACCAGCAGCTCGGTGAGATCGGGATCGGTTCGATTCTCGGTGACGCGCGCCATGTCGTCGAAGAACTGGTCCTCGGTGTAGGCGCCGAAGTCGGTGCGTGCGATCTCCTCTTCGGTGAGATCGGGTATCAGCTCGCGCAGATCCGAGACGCCGTTATAGGCGAAGCGCATGGCGCCGGCGGTGAACCGGGTGTTCCCGCCCGCCTCGGCTTCCGGTGCGCATTCCAGCACGATCACGTCGACGCCGTCGTGCTCACGAGCGGCCAGCGCCGCGCACATAGCGGCATTGCCCGCTCCTACGATGGCAATATCACAGCGCTCCGGGAGCATCCCGTTCTCCAGTTCAAAAACGCAATTGCAGGATTGTAGGGAAGCCATCTACAGTGTCGCAAGTGATGAAGAGGTGAATGAGGTGAATGAGGTGAATGAGGTGAATGAGGTGAATGAGGTGAATGAGGTGAAGAGGTGAAGAGGTGAAGAGGTGAATGGGTGAAGGCGCTGATACTCCATCCATCCTATCCTGTTCACCTTTTCACCTCTTCACCTGCGACCGCAGCT
>JBGQKF010000604.1:0-2344 GCA_041499435.1 Gammaproteobacteria bacterium | reverse complement strand
CAACGTGTTCGGTTATCTGCGCACGCTCGGTGCCAGGTTGCTGGGCGTGCCGCGCAACGCTGACGGGCCAGACGTTGGTGTACTGCGCCAGTTGGCCGCGGAGCATCGCCCGAAGGTCTACTTCACTCAGACCGTGATGCAGAACCCGACTGGCACGGACATGAGCCCTGCCGTGATGTACCGGGTGTTGCAGGCGAGCGAGGAGTTCGACCTGACCATCATCGAGGACGATACCTACTGCGACCTGCAGACCGCATCGAGCCCGCGGCTGGCGACGCTGGACCAGCTCAATCGCGTCATTTACCTGCGCAGCTTTTCCAAGACTCTATCCGGAAGCCTGCGCGTGGGCTTTCTGGCTGCCGGCAAGAGCCTGGCCGACGACATCATCAATCTCAAAGTTCTGAGTTGCATCACAACCTCTCAGTTCCTCGAGCGCCTGCTCTACTTGGTCCTGACCGAGGGCCACTATCGGAAGTATGTCGAGCAGCTGCGTGAACGGGTAGATCAGGCGCGTGCAGGCATGCTGCGGCTGATGAAGGCAGTGGGCATGCAAGTGTTTGCGGAGCCCATCGGAGGTAATTTCGTCTGGGCGAGGTTTACGCACATCGAGGATGCGGCGACGCTATCGGAGACCGCGCTTCGGGATCATGTCATGCTGGCACCGGGCGCCGTCTTTCGGCCCAACCTCGAGCCGTCCCCTTACATGCGCTTCAACGTTGCGTTTCACGGCGATCCGCGCCTGCGGCGGCTGTTGTCGCGAATCGCTCGGAGCGCGCCTTCAAATGAAAGATGAAGCAAGTGAACAGGTGAAAAAGTGAAGAGGTGAAGAAGTGAAGAGGTGAAGAGGTGAAGAGGTGAAGAGGTGAGGGAAGCGGTTTTCCGCTTTACACCTCAGCGGCACACAACGTCGCCGGCTTCGCCTATGTTCACCTTTTCACCTTTTCACTTCTTCACCTCTTCACTTGTCCTCGCTCACGCGCCCAACGCCGCATGCGCCTGCTCATCCGCGTGATAGCTCGAACGCACCAGCGGCCCGCATGCGGCATGCTTGAATCCCATCTCCTGCGCGGCGCGCTCGAAGTCTTTGAAGCGGGTCGGCTCGACATAGCGCATCACCGGTAAATGACCGGTGGTGGGCTGCAGATATTGGCCAACGGTCAGCATGTCGACGTCGTGCGCACGCAGGTCGCGCATGACCTCGAGGATCTCCTCGTCGGTCTCGCCCAGGCCTACCATGATCCCCGACTTGGTCGGCAACTCGGAGAAGCGCTGCTTGAAATCGCGCAGCAGCTCCAGCGAGTGTTTGTAGTCGGCGCCTGGGCGCGCCTGCTTGTACAAGCGCGGCACGGTTTCCAGGTTGTGGTTCATCACGTCGGGCAGGCCGGCGGCCAGAATGTCGAGCGCTTTCTGCGCGCGGCCGCGGAAATCCGGCGTGAGAATCTCGATGCGCGTCTGCGGTGATGCGCTGCGCACCGCGCGGATGCAATCCACGAAATGCTGCGCACCGCCGTCACGCAAGTCATCGCGGTCGACGCTCGTGATCACAACGTAGCGCAGCGCCATGTCAGCGATAGTGCGTGCGAGGTGCGCAGGCTCGTCGACGTCCGGAGGCTTGGGACGGCCATGCGCGACATCGCAGAATGGACAGCGCCGCGTGCACAGATCGCCCAGGATCATGAACGTGGCGGTGCCTTTGCCGAAGCACTCGCCGATGTTGGGGCACGAAGCTTCCTCGCACACGGTGTGCAGATTGTTTTCGCGCAGCTTGTGCTTGACCTCGTAGAACGCCTGGCTGTTGCCGGCCTTGACGCGGATCCAGTCCGGCTTCTTGAGCGGCGTGATGGGAATGATCTTGACCGGATTGCGCGCGGTCTTCTGCTGTCCGGTCTGGCCTTTGTCGAGATCGCTCATCGCGGATCCTTGATCCTTGAATATTCCAGCTCACGTACGAGATTGGACACCAGCCGCTCGGCGATGTGCTCGATCGGTGCGTGAATGCCCAGATCGCGCAGCTGTGTTACACGCAAATCCGGGTAGCCACACGGGTCGATGGCGTTGAACGGCGTCAGATCCATGTCCACGTTGATACTGAGGCCGTGATAGCTGCAGCCATTGCGAATCCGCAATCCCAGCGCTGCAACTTTCGCGCCGACCACGTACACGCCAGGGGCGCCTTCGCTGCGCTTGCCGGTGAGGCCGAGCTCCGCGAGCAAATCAAGCACCGCCTGCTCCATCGCACGCACCAGGCTGCGCACCGTGAGCCCGCGTCTACGCAGATCCACCAGTACGTACGCGACGAGTTGCCCGGGACCATGGTAAGTGACTTGTCTGCCGCGGTCCACTT
>JBGQKF010000603.1:0-2345 GCA_041499435.1 Gammaproteobacteria bacterium | reverse complement strand
GGAGGCGGCTTGAGCACCATGCTGTTGCCGGCGGCGATGGCGGGGGCGATCTTGTGAGCCGCGAGATTGAACGGAGCGTTGAACGGCGTGATGGCTGCAACTACGCCTACCGGGAAGCGCAGCAGCCACGCAAGCTTGCCCGCGCCCATGGCACTGCCTTCGAGCGGAACCTGGCGGCCCTCGATGCGGATGGCTTCTTCCGCGGCGAGCGCGATGGTTTCGATGGAGCGGCGAATCTCCGATTCCGAATCCTTGATCGCCTTGCCGGTCTCGCGCGTGAGTAGCTCGGCGAGGCTGGCGATCTCGCCTTCGATCAACGCGACAGCACGACGCAGCAGTGCCGCACGCTCGTACCCCGGCATTGCGCCCATCTTGTCGCGCGCATCGAGCGCGGCACCGACCGCCGCCTCGACATCCACCGCAGTCGCTACCGCCGCAGTGCCCACGACATCGCCGCGATAGGGATCGCGAATCTCGACGTTGCGCTCGCCATCGCGCCACGCGCCGCCGATCAACGCCTTCGCGGCAACGGCGCGGAAGGTGGGTGCGTTCATGCGGGCGTGCGCTTCACCGGCTTGCCGAACACCGGCTCCCTGTACGGCGTCGGCGGAAGTTGCCACGTGCCGGTGCCGGGTGGCTTCACTTTGTCGTCCACGTGCACATCCAGCAGGCACGGTTTGCCAAGCGCCAACGCGTGGCGCAGAGCATCGCCGAGCTGGTCCGAGTGTTTCACCGCGATGCCCTCGACGCCGTAGCTGCGCGCCATGGCCGCGAAGTCAGGGCTGTAGGGCTGGCGCTTCTCGCCGGCATAGAAGCCGGTACCGATCTCGCGCCCGCCGAACATGCCGTACTGGATGTCGCGGATCGCCGCCCACGAATAGTTGTTCCACACCAGCCACACCGCAGGGATGTCGTACTCGACGGCGGTGGCGAGCACGTGCGGCGTCATGACGAAGCCGCCATCGCCGACTACCGCCACACACGGGCGATCGGGCGCGGCGAGCTTCGCACCGAGAATGCCGCTCACGCCGAAGCCCATCGCTGAGAAGCCCCAGGAGTTGAGCATCGCCTGCGGCCGGCGTGCTTCCCAGAATTGCATGAACCAGTTGTGGTGCACGCCGCTATCGAGCGAGATGATTGCGTCATCGGGCAGTGCTTGCCGTACCTCTTTCACCACGCGCTCGGGCCGCAGCGGCGATCCGCTCGCGTCGAAGTGCGGGCTGGTGAATTTCTGCCACTCAGCCTTCCATCCTTCGATGGCTTCGTGCCATGCACCGAAGCGCTTGCCGGTCGCGCTGCGGCTGGTGGCCTCGTGCGCGAGCTGCTGCAAAAATACTTTCGCATCCGCGATGATGCCCACCGTCACCGGGTAGTTGCGACCGATTTCGTTGGGATCGATGTCGACGTGGACCAGCTTGGTGGGCGGAATGGTCCATGAATACCCTGGAATCCACGACGACGATGAGCGATCGTCGAAGCGGGCGCCGATTGCGATCAGCAGATCGCAGTTGCGGCCAGCCTGATTCGGGGTTTTGGTGCCGTTGCGTCCGATGACGCCGAGCGCGAGGCGATGCGGCATCGGCACGGTACCCATGCCGTTCGGTGAGGTGATCACGGGGATATCAAGCAGCTCTGCGACGCGCGTGAGCTCCGGTCCGGCTTCGGCGAGTGTGACGCCATGGCTCACGAAGAATGCCGGACGCTGCGCGTTCATGATCAGATCCACGACCCGCTTCACGTCCTCGGGCGCGACGCCGGGCCGTGCGAAGCCGCTCGCCTGGTCGGAGCGCAGCAGCTCGACGTCGTCTTCTTCCTGGAACAGATTGAACGGAACATCCAGGTTGACCGGGCTGGGCCGGCCGGTCAGCATCAAGTTGTAACTCTGCCGTAAGGCGAGCGGCAACATGTCCACGCGCGTGGGCTGGAATGTGCGCTTGACGTAGGGGCGCAGCACGACCGGAAACTCCGCGGCCTGGTTGCGGTGGCTTTCCTGGAACGGGCCGCGATTGAACTGCGAAGTCGGAACGTTCGCGGTGATCGCGTAGAACGCGGAGGAATCCGCAGCCGCACACGCCGTTGCCATCACGAGATTGCAAGAGCCCGGGCCGCAGGAAGTCAGTGTCGCGACCGGCTTGTGGGCGATACGGAAGTACGCATCGGCCATGTGGCCGGCGGTCTGCTCGTGGCGCGGCGAGATCAGCTTGATCTTGTCCTGCCGCTCCCACAGCGAATCGAGCAGGCCGACGTTACCGTGCCCGCAGATGCCGAAGATGTACGGCACGCCCTCCTGGATCAGGAAATCGGAGATGAGGTCTCCGCCTTTCATGCGCGGCATTTTGCTTCCT
>JBGQKF010000602.1:0-2356 GCA_041499435.1 Gammaproteobacteria bacterium | reverse complement strand
TCTCCGTCTGCCACCAGTTGTCGTGGATCGGCAGACCGAACGCCTCTTCGCTCCAGAACACCGCCTGCGGATTGAGCGGCTCACCGACGCTGGCGATGAAGCGAAGGTGCGGATACTGGCGATCGCGCGCGGCGGCCGCGCCGCCCTTCATCATCATGCGCACGGCAGTGGGTGCGGTGTACCAGACGGCGACTTTTTCCCGCTCGAGATTGCGATACCAGCGTTGCGCATCGAAATCGGCTTCATCGACGAACATCGTGAGGCCGTTGGCAAGCGGCGAGATGATGCCGTAAGAGGTGCCGGTCACCCAGCCCGGATCGGCCGTGCACCAGAAGACGTCGTCATCGTGGAAATCGAGCGCCAGCTTGCCGGTGATGCGATGTGCGACCACCGCTTCGTGGACGTGGATCGCGCCTTTCGGCCGGCCGGTGGTGCCGCTGGTGAAGTGCAGCAGCGCCGGATCCTGCGGCTGCGTTCGGACAATACTGAAGTCATCGCTCGCTGCCGCAAGCCGTGCGGGCAGATTGAGCACGTCGGATGGCAGCTCGGCATCAGGCTCGTCCGCAACCACCAGGATGTGGCGCAGAAAAGGCAACTGCGAGCGAATCGGCGCGATCTTCTTGCGGTACAGGGACGAAGTGGTGACCAGCGCCGCACCCTGCCCGATGGTGAGCCGCGTCTGGATCGGCTCGGGGCCGAACGCCGAGAACAGCGGAGACGCCACGCAACCGCATTTGAGCGCGCCCAGCACGCCGATGTAGAGCTCGGGTATCCGGCTGGACAGAAAGAAGACGCGCTCGCCTGCGCTCACCCCGAGCTCGGTGAGGACGTTGGCGAACCGGTTGGTCATCGCACGCAGGCCAGCGTAGGTGAAATCGCGGCGACGATCGTCACGGCCAAGCCATCGCAAGGCAATTTGCTGTGCGCGTGCGCCCGCGGCGTGGCGATCGACGGCCTCGTACGCGATGTTCAATCCGCCGCCTGGTAACCCAGCAAGCTCCGCGCGCGCACGGTCCCACGAAAAGCTCGCGCGGTCGGCCTCGTAATTCGCGAGATTCGGCTTCGGCGCTCCCGCTATGGTGGGCTTTTCGATGATTTCTGGGTTCATGGGTACGCAGGTCCGGCGGCATGGATGTGCATGCGTACGTTACTGCGAACACTTGCAGCAACAATTGATGAAGATCAAGCACCGTCGAAATGGGTGAGGGCGGCTTGCCTGGCGGCGCGAGATCATTGCCGCGCTGCTTGACGCAGGTCAAGCTTGTCCGCTGCCGGCTCCCCTATCATTGCCGACATCATATCCGAGACCATTCGATACCAAGGTCAGCCAAAGCGAAACCACATCGTGACCAGCGCTCGATGATCATGACGCCTACGGAAACCGCAGCGGCCGAGCCCGCTTCAGGGGAGCAACCGATCGGAACCATCGCACAAGTCCACGGCCCGGTGGTGGACATCCGCTGCTCGCGGCTCCCGCCCCTGCATCAGGCGCTCAGCACGGCACTGGATGGCGAGAAATGCCTGTTCGAGGTGCATCGTCACCTGGACGAGCAGCACGTCCGCGCCATCACCCTGCACCGCACCTCCGGTCTGCGGCGCGGTATGCCGGTGTTCGACACCGGCGCGCCGCTGCATGTGCCGGTCGGTCCCGATTGCCTCGGGCGCCTGCTGAACGTGTTTGGCGCGCCGCTCGACGGGGGTGCACCGCTCGCCACCGAAACGTACCGCAACATCCTCGCAGCGCCGCCACCGTTGCACGAGACGGTGGCGGGCGGAGACATTCTGCAAACGGGTATCAAGGTGATCGATCTGCTCTGCCCGTTCGTGCGCGGGGGCAAGACCGGCCTGTTCGGCGGTGCGGGCGTGGGCAAGACGGTGCTCATCATGGAGTTCATGCATGCGATCGTCGCCCTGCACAGCGGTGTTTCCGTGTTCGGCGGGGTGGGCGAGCGCATCCGCGAAGGCCATGAGCTATGGCACCAGATGCGCGCCGCAGGCGTGATGCAGGACACGCTGATGGTGTTCGGTCAGATGGACGAGTCACCCGGCGTGCGCTTTCGCGTCGGGCTCACCGCGCTGACTTATGCTGAATACCTGCGCGACACCCTCCACAAGGAGGTACTGTTCCTGGTGGACAATGTGTTCCGCTTCGTGCAGGCCGGCAGCGAGATCTCCGGGCTTCTCGGGCGCATGCCCGCCACGGTCGGGTACCAACCGACGCTGATGACCGAGGTTGCGGAGCTGGAAGACCGCATCATCTCCACCACGCGTGGAGCGATCACGTCGGTGCAAGCGGTGTACGTGCCCGCAGACGACATGACCGACCCCGCGGTGAGCGCGATCCTAGACCATCTCG
>JBGQKF010000601.1:0-2369 GCA_041499435.1 Gammaproteobacteria bacterium | reverse complement strand
TGAAGCAACACATTGAACACATCCGGGTGCGCCTTCTCGACCTCGTCGAGCAGGATCACGGAGTACGGCTTGCGCCGCACCGCCTCGGTTAGATAGCCGCCTTCCTCATAGCCGACATAGCCGGGGGGCGCGCCGATCAGCCGGGCGACGGAATGCTTCTCCATGAACTCGGACATGTCGATACGGATCAGGTGATCCTCGGAGTCGAACAAGAACGAAGCGAGCGCCTTGCACAGCTCGGTCTTGCCCACCCCGGTAGGCCCGAGGAACAGGAACGAGCCATACGGCCGGTTCGGATCGGCAAGCCCTGCGCGCGAACGGCGGATCGCGTCCGACACCAGCCGCACTGCTTCGTCTTGACCGACTACGCGCTCATGCAACCGGTCTTCCATGCGCAGCAACTTCTCGCGCTCGCCCTGCATCATCTTGGAGACCGGAATGCCGGTGGCGCGCGAGACTACCTCGGCAATCTCTTCCGCGCCGACCTGCGTGCGCAGCAACCGCGGCTTCTGGGCATCGGGTCGCTCGTCGCTCTCGGCTTTCTTGAGCTGCGCTTCGAGCTGCGGGATGCGTCCGTATTGCAGCTCGGAGACTTTCTGCCAGTCGCCCTTACGCCGGGCCCCATCCATCTCGAGCTTGATTTTTTCCAGCTCCTCCATGATGTGCTGTGTGCCCTGTACCTGCGCCTTCTCGGCTTTCCAGATCTCCTCTAGATCAGCGTATTCGCGCTCCAGATTCGCGATCTCCTCCTCGATCAGCGCCATGCGCTTGCGGGAAGCCTCATCGCGCTCCTTCTTCACCGCTTCGCGCTCGATCTTGAGCTGGATGATGCGCCGCTCGAGCTTGTCCATTTCCTCGGGCTTCGAGTCGATCTCCATTTTGATGCGCGCGGCGGCTTCGTCGATCAGGTCAATGGCCTTGTCCGGCAGGAACCGATCGGTGATATAGCGATGCGATAGCTCCGCGGCCGCAACGATCGCCGGGTCGGTGATCTCGACCCCGTGATGCACCTCGTATTTCTCCTGCAGGCCGCGCAGGATGGCGATGGTATCCTCGACGCTGGGCTCGTCCACCAGCACGCGCTGGAAGCGCCGCTCCAGGGCCGCATCCTTCTCGATGTACTTGCGATACTCGTCCAGCGTGGTCGCGCCGATACAGTGCAGCTCGCCACGTGCGAGAGCGGGCTTCAACATGTTGCCGGCATCGATGGCACCCTCCGCCTTGCCGGCGCCGACCATTGTGTGCAGCTCATCGATGAACACAATGGTCTGGCCCTCGTCCTGTGCGATCTCTTTGAGCACGGACTTCAAGCGCTCTTCGAACTCGCCGCGATACTTGGCGCCGGCGAGCAGGGCCGCCATATCGAGGACCAGAAGGCGTTTGCCCTTCAGCGTATCGGGCACCTCGTCGTTCACGATGCGCTGTGCGAGCCCTTCGACGATGGCCGTCTTGCCCACGCCCGGCTCGCCAATGAGCACCGGATTGTTCTTCGTGCGTCGTTGCAGGATTTGAATCGTGCGACGTATCTCATCGTCGCGGCCAATGACCGGATCGAGCTTGCCTTGCCGTGCCCGTTCAGTGAGGTCCAGCGTGTATTTGGAGAGCGCTTCACGCCGGCCTTCGGCCTCGGGGTCGTTCACCTGCTGTCCGCCACGCACCGCGTTGATGGCGCTTTCGATGCTCTTGCGATCGCCACCCTGTTGCTTCAAAAAGCGACCGGTTTCGCCTTTGTCTTCGGTGAGCGCGATCAAGAACAACTCGGAGGGGATAAACTGGTCTCCCCGTTTTTGCGCCTCCTTGTCGGCGATATTGAGCAGATTCGTGAGCTCACGTGAGACATTTACCTCGCCGCCATGACCTTCGACTCGCGGCAGCCGCTCTACGCTTTGCAGCAGAGCTTCGCGCAACGCAGGCACGTTCACACCGGCCCTGGAAAGGAGCGAGGTTGTGCCGCCGTCTTGCTGATCCAGCAGAGCCAACAGCAGATGCTGCGGCTCGATATACGGATTGTCCTTGCCCACGGCGAGGCTCTGGGCATCGGCCAGGGCCTGCTGGAACTTGGTCGTCAACTTGTCGAAGCGCATACGTTTCCCCCTACGATCGAGCGGTCTTTGCTGGAAGTATGTCCGGCGCAGCCGATTTCAACGGCTCGCCTGCAAGCAATTACGCTGGAGTACGTGCCAGCCAAGGCAGTAGACTATGACGAAAGACCACCGTGGGGGGAGACAAATGTTGCGTATTCTTGCTCTCGTCGTTGGCGTAACCGCATGCGTGTCTGCGGCCACGGCCAATGCGCAGGCCCAGGCCCAGTTGCTCTCGGAAAGCCGGGAAACGGCCACCAGCTTATTGCAGCAGTTGAGCACACGGTT
>JBGQKF010000600.1:0-2380 GCA_041499435.1 Gammaproteobacteria bacterium | reverse complement strand
GCTGTGCCTCATCTCCGGCGGCGGCTCCGCGCTGCTTACCCTGCCTGCCGCCGGCCTGACGCTGCAGGACAAGCAGGCGATCAACCGCGCGCTGCTCAAGAGCGGGGCCAACATCGCGGAAATGAACTGTGTGCGCAAACATCTATCGGCCATCAAAGGTGGGCGTCTGGCGGCAGCCTGCTACCCTGCGCAGGTCGTGACACTCACCATATCGGATGTACCTGGAGACGATCCTGCAGTGATCGCTTCCGGCCCGACGGTCCCCGATCGCACCACCTTCGCCGACGCGCTTCAGATCCTGCAGAAGTACGGCATCCACGAGCCGCGGGCCGCGATCGAACACCTCCGCGCCGCGCGTGAGGAGACGCCGAAGCCCGGCGATCCACGGCTGGCCGCCGCAAAGACGCACTTGATCGCCGCTCCTCAGGAATCGCTGGAAGCAGCCGCTGCGGTTGCCCGTAGCGCTGGTTTCACGCCGCTCATCCTCGGCGACAGCCTCGAGGGAGAAGCGCGCGACGTCGCCCTGGTGCACGCCGGAATCGCACGCCAGGTACGCAAGCACGGGCAACCCTGCCCCGCGCCATGCGTGCTGCTCTCCGGTGGCGAGACCACCGTAACCGTCCGTGGCCACGGCCGCGGAGGACGCAACGTCGAATTCCTGCTGGCGCTTGCCGTGGCCCTCGATGGTGAGCCGGGCATCTATGCGATGGCCGGCGACACGGATGGGGTGGACGGCACCGAGGACAACGCCGGCGCCATCATGACCCCCGACTCGCTGGAGCGCGCGCGCCGTCGCAACCTGGACGCTAAGCGCTTCCTTGCCGATAATGACGGCTACAGCTTTTTCAGCGCGCTTGGCGATCTGATCGTGACCGGACCGACGTTGACCAACGTCAATGACTTTCGCGCGATCCTGATCCGGCCCGCTTGAGCGACGCGCACCCGGAACATGAACAGTCCCGAAATCATCGAGCCACCGATCGAGTCCCGTATCGACAAGAGCGAGCTGCTGGTGCGGCTTGCGGCCGTGCTGCCATCACAGTCTCTGCTGCACAAGACCGAAGATCTGCACCCGTACGAGTGCGACGGGCTGTCCGCACATTGTCAGTTGCCGCTCGCCGTCGCGTTGCCGGAGAACGAGGAGCAGGTGCGTCAGGTGTTGCGGATCTGCCACGAGGCGCGGGTCCCCGTCGTTGCGCGCGGCGCCGGCACCGGCCTTTCCGGTGGCGCGATGCCACACGCGCAAGGCGTGACCTTGGGGCTCTCCAAGCTCAAGCGCATCCTCGAGATCGATCCGGTTGCGCGCGCGGCGCGGCTGCAGCCCGGCGTACGCAATCTCGCTATCTCGGAAGCCGCGGCGCCCTTCGGTCTTTACTACGCACCGGATCCATCGAGCCAGATCGCGTGCAGCATCGGCGGCAACGTGGCGGAGAACTCCGGTGGCGTGCATTGCTTGAAATATGGGCTCACGGTCCACAACCTGCTGAAGCTCAGGGTCGCAACCATCGAAGGCGAGCTGCTCGAAATCGGCTCGGAAGGTCTGGACGCGCCGGGCTACGATCTGATGGCGCTCATCACCGGCTCTGAAGGATTGCTCGGTGTGGTGACCGAAGTGACCGTCAAGCTCCTGCCAAAACCACTCAAGGCACAGGTGCTGCTCGCCGCGTTCGATTCCGTGGTGAAAGCCGGCGAGGCGGTCGCCAACATCATTGCCGCCGGCTGTATTCCGGCCGGGCTGGAGATGATGGACAAGCTCGCGATCGCGGCTGTCGAACAGTTCGTGCACGCCGACTATCCGCTCGATGCACAGGCGATCCTGCTGTGCGAATCCGACGGCACCGAAGAGGAAGTCGCTGCCGAGATCGAGAAGGTCTCCGGGGTGATGCGGGCGAGCGGCGCCACGGGGATCCGGCTGTCGCGCGACGAGAATGAGCGGCTCAAGCTGTGGTCCGGCCGCAAAGCCGCGTTCCCGGCCGTGGGGCGCATTCTCCCAGATTACTATTGCATGGACGGCACGATACCGAAAAAGCGGCTGGGCGAAGTGCTGGCCGGCATCGGCAAGTTGTCGGAGGAGTTCAAGCTCGCGTGCCCGAATGTGTTTCACGCCGGCGATGGCAACCTGCATCCGCTGATCATGTTCGACGCGAACGAAGGCGATCAGGCGCAGCGCGCCGCCGCTTTCGGCGCGCGCATTTTGCAGCTATGCATCGAGGCCGGCGGCACCATCACCGGCGAGCACGGAGTGGGCATTGAGAAGATCAATGAGATGTGCGTGCAGTTCCGGCCCACCGAGTTGTCGACGTTCCATGCCATCAAGCACGCGTTCGACGAGCATGCGCTGCTCAACCCCGGCAAGGCGGTGCCGACGCTGCATCGCTGT
>JBGQKF010000599.1:0-2388 GCA_041499435.1 Gammaproteobacteria bacterium | reverse complement strand
GTACGTGTTCTCGAGCTGCGCCACTTCGCTCTGCGCCTTGTGCTCCTCTAGCTTGAGATCGTCGTCGGCCAGCTCGGCAAGCAGTTATCCTTCCTTGACCACGTCACCGGGGCGCGCGTATGCGAGCTTCAGGTAGCCGTCCGCGGGTGCGGCGAGCAGACGCTGCACCGAACCTTCCAGCCGCGCACGTGCGCTCACCCGATAGTCGCCTTGAATGAATGCCGCAGCGGCAACGCTAAGCAGCACTGCCGCGAGGATCGCCTTCGCCGCGAGATGACCAGGACCGAACAACGGCGCGCAGGCTTCACGCACGCCGGCGGCAATCTTTGCGTACCAGGGCTTGGATACAGCGTGTTTGAGCTCCAGCAACGGACCGAGCAGCGCACCGATGTGCTCGCACAGCGTGAGCTCCGAGCGGGACAACCCCTGGGAGCGAGTGCGCTCGAACGTCATCGCACCAAACGCTTTGCCCGACTTCGCCAGCGAAATCGTAGCAACCCATGCACAGCCGTGGCGCTGCGCGAGATCGGCGTGCGCGCGATCCACACGCGGCTGCGCACCCTCGGGCGATGGAAACACCAGGCTCGCGCCCTGCCAGACTGCCTCTTCCATCGCTGCGCCGAGCGCACGCATCAACCCTTGCGTCTCGACGATCTCAGCGCTGTGCGACAACGCCGCCACCTTCACGTGGCGACGCCCGCAGAGTCCTACGCTCACGCGTGAGCAGCTGAAGATCGTGGCAAGCTCGGTGACGAACGCGGTGGCTGCTTCTGCGAAGTCTTCATGCGCCTCGAGCGTCGCCAGCAGATTGAGGATGCGGGCGGAGTTCACCGCGGGCAGCTCGACCGTGCGATCGACCTGTTCGCGCAACGTCGGGATCGTGGGCCGCACGGCGATGGCCTCGGCTGGTACGGCGGGCGGCGGCGGCGCGACCGGAAGCGGACCGAGCTGATTGCGCCCCAGCGCTGCGTCCGCGTCCGGTTGCGTGCGCGTCGGGTCGCCGGGCGCATAGTGCGTACTGGAAGCGGACACAGCGCTCGACGCAGGTGCGGAGCGCTGACGCAGAAATGCCTCGAACAGATCTGCGCTGCGCTTGAGCTGAGACACGGCATCTGGCGCGGGCGTATTGACATCGGCGGCGAAGCCTACCGCAACCGCACCCACGGTGCGCCCTTGGATCTGTACCGGACAAGAGATCATCGGTCCGAGCGGTAGCGGACGCTCGGCGCCGTTCATGCGCGGATGCGTGAGCGCGCGCTGGTTATCGTATGCCGCTTTTGCAGCGACGAGCAGCTCCTGCCCGGTACGTGCTTCGCGCGGCCATTGGGCGACCGGTACCGGTGCAGTGCCATTGCGAGGCAGCATCAATACCACCGCGCCGGTGGCGCCGGTGATTTGGCCGCACTGCTTGTCGAGCCAGCTTTGTATGATCGCTTGCACGCCCGTAACTGCTCCGTTATGCAATGGCGTGGATGCCATGCCCCGAGGATCTGGATCTATTCGCCTCATCGCATGCGCATGACGATGATTTGACGAATACTCCAATCCCGCAAAACTGCAAGGTTTGTGCCGGCAGATTTCGGCGCGCACCGACCAAGCAATCGGTTTGACAATTGATCCCGCGCACGCACACAAGGTCAGGATACGCCGCCGCAAGACGGCACTTGGATGCCTGTGCGCACACAGCGGGGCGTGGGATCACTCAACAGCGACGGACGGTCAGCACAGCACCGCTGTCGAGCTTTACTCGATACCACCCCGGTGCACTGCTCGATGAAGCAACAGACGTGCAAGCGCAATGGGTGGGCGGACCGGCGCGAATGCACCGGCAATCGTTAAGCAGGCGTCATACTGTGCGCTACTGCGCGCACCAACCGCCGTCGATCAACACATCGTTACCGGTAATGTAGGCAGCGGCATCTGAGCAGAGGTACAACGCGAGCGCGGCGATTTCTTCAGGCTTGCCGTAGCGCTGGAGCGGAGTCTGGGCGAGCAGCGCCGCACTCTTCTGCGCGTCGGCTCGCAGCGGTGCAGTGAGATCGGTCTCGACGAAGCCGGGGCTGATTGCCACCGCAGTGATGCCGTCCGCGGCGAGCTCCACCGCCAGCGCCTTGGTGAGCCCGAGCAGTCCATGTTTGCTCGCTGAGTACACGCCCCGCCCATCGCTCGAGACATGCGCCATGATCGACGTCATGTTGATGATGCGCCCGTATCCGCGACCCTTCATGTGCGGGATGAGATGCCGGCACATCAGCCAAGGGCCAGTGAGGTTGGTTTCCATGACCAGGCGCCACTCCTCGAGCGTGAATTCGTGCACTTTCTTGCGTATCGCTGTGCCGGCATTGTTCACCAGGATGTGCACCGCGCCGAAGCGCTGCATCACCTGGG
>JBGQKF010000598.1:0-2392 GCA_041499435.1 Gammaproteobacteria bacterium | reverse complement strand
GATGACGGGGGTGCGATTTACGATTCCAGCGTGATCGTGGAGTATCTCGATACCGTCTCACCGGTCGGCCGGCTGATTCCCGAACCTGGACGTCAGCGCGTGCAGGTGAAGCGCTGGGAAGCATTGGCCGATGGACTGCTGGAAGCCGCCACGCTGGTCGTGCTCGAAGGGCGACGGCCGGCGAAGCAACAGAACCGCGAATCAATCGACCGCAATAGCGGAAAGGTGAGCGAGGCGCTGCGTGTGGTCGCGCACGATCTCGCCGAGCGCGCCTGGTGTGCGGGCGAAAGCTACAGTCTGGCGGATATCGCGCTCGGATGTGCGCTGGGCTATCTTGATTTTCGTTTTTCCGATCTGGGCTGGCGCGCGCAATATCCCAACCTCGTGCGCCACGCCGACAAGCTGTTCAAACGGCCGTCATTCCAGGCGACCGCGCCGTACGACGCGCCCGTCGCTTGACACTTGCTCTCGGCATCAATCGATGATGCCGCCGCCCAGGCACACGTCGGCGTCGTAGAGCACCACCGACTGTCCGGGCGTTATCGCCCATTGCGGCGCCTCGAACGCGATCTCACAGCGGTCGCCTTCCGCGCGCAGGAGCGTGCAGTGCGCATCGGGCTGCCGGTAGCGTGTCTTGGCGGCGTAGGCGCGCGGCGCAGACGGGGCACATCCGACGACCCAGCTGAGCTGTGCTGCGCTCAGGCTCTTTCGGTGGAGCAGGGGATGATCATGCCCCTGTGCCAACAGTAACCGATTGGTCTGCAGCTCCTTGCCAGCGACATACCACGCTTCGCCGGCTCCGCCCACCCCCAGCCCGTGACGTTGCCCGATGGTGTAGTACATCAGCCCCTGATGGGTGCCGACCTCGACTCCGTCAACGGAATACATGGGCCCGGGGGCGGTGGGCAGGTAACGCATTAGAAACTCCCGGAACGGCCGCTCGCCGATGAAGCAGATGCCCGTGCTGTCGCGCTTGGCATGGTTGGCGAGCGCGAGCTTGCGGGCAAGCTCGCGCACCTCGTGCTTGTGCCATTCGCCGAGCGGAAACAGCGTGCGTGAGAGCTGCGCCTGGTTCAATCGATAAAGGAAGTAGCTTTGATCTTTGCCGGAATCTGCGGCCTTGAGCAGCTCGACCCCCTGGGGCGTGCGGCATACCCTGGCGTAGTGGCCGGTGGCGATCCAGTCCGCGCCCAGACCGAGCGCATGATCGAGGAATGCCTTGAATTTGATCTCGGCGTTGCACAGAACATCGGGATTGGGCGTGCGGCCCGCCTGATATTCCGCTAGGAAATTCTCGAACACCCGCTCGCGGTACTCCACGGAGAAGTTCACCGCGTCGATGTCGATGCCGATGCGATCGGCCACCGCCACGGCGTCGATCAGATCCTCCCAGGAGGTGCAGTATTCGTCGGTGTCGTCGTCCTCCCAGTTCTTCATGAACAGGCCCACGACCTCGAAACCCTGCTCCTTCAACAGCCAGGCTGCGACCGAAGAGTCGACCCCGCCCGACATGCCGACTACGACTTTCTGCCCGCGCATCAAACTGAATCGACCAGAATATCGAGCGGATAGCGGCGTCCGGCCAGGTAGTCGTCTACGCAGCGCATGACGAGCGGGCTGCGGTGCGCGCTCGCACACTCGCGTAATTGTTCGGGCGTAAGCCAAAGCGCGCGTAGAATGCCTTGATCCAGGTTGAAGTCGGTGCGCTTGCCGGGCTCACCGCACAGGGCGAAGCGTACATAGGTGACATCTCTGCCGGGATGATGCCATCGGTATACACCGACGAGCGCGCGCGGCTCGAAACGGTAGGCGCTTTCTTCCAGCGTCTCGCGCTGAGCCGCCTCGATGATCGATTCGCCGGGTTCGAGGTGGCCCGCGGGCTGGTTGATGCGCACCCCCTCGTCGGTCTGCTCCTCGACCATCAGGAAGCGGCCGTCACGCTCCAGCACTGCCGCTACTGTTACGCTGATTACTGTCATGGGAAAGGTTGCTGCCCGACCAAGAAGCTAAGGCTAAGGGCTCTGCGGCCGAAAGAGCTGAAGAAGAGCAATCAGGATACGGCTTTGGGCCGCGTCCGATCAAGCACGACCTGCGTATACAGCGTGTCAATGCCTCTGCGCGCGCCCTGTATTCCACGCCGGCGCGGCCATTCAGTATCATGGCTGAGCGTTTGCATCGCGTATTGAGCGAGGAGTTTATGAAGTCACTGGTCTGGATGGGGGTTCTATTCGGTTTGCTGGGTTCGGGCGCCCTTGCGGCGCCGGGCATGAAGGCGAGTGAGGTTGCGCCTTGCCGCCCCAACATGCCGGAGCGCATGAGTTCCCTGCCGGGACTGTTCACGGTCCACGTAGTGTGCGATCACGTCCTCTGGGAGATCCCGCCGAAGATGCTG
>JBGQKF010000597.1:0-2399 GCA_041499435.1 Gammaproteobacteria bacterium | reverse complement strand
GCGGTATGGCTTACGCAGGAAGGCAGTGACGAGGATGTGATCCTCAATGCAGGCGAGCGCTTTCGCATTGCGAACACCGGCCTCACGTTGATTACCGCGCTGCGCGGCAGCGAGCTGTGCGTAGTAGAGCCGCGCACCACCGGCAGCGAGCTGATGCGGCGGATTCGCACGCTGTTGCCCGGCTCGCTCTCGCGTATGTTGCCCTCGATGTAACAGGCCAGGATGCGTTCGCTCTCGGCCGGACACTGGTTGCCGGGAAAACAATCACTCGTGGCGAGGTGGCCTCACGCCCCGCTCACTATGAGCTTGCGGCGGATATCCTCGATACGCGCGCGGTTGACGCCGAAATCGCTGTGTCCCAGCCGCGAGGCCGAACGCACCTGCACCAGCTTGGCTCCCGGCTCGAAGTAAAATTCCACGTCGTCCACGAACCCAAGCAGCGCACTCTCATACTCGGCGTACAGATAATCTGCACCTCGGGTGACGATGTGCGTGCGCGGTGTGGCTTCGATGATCTTGACGAGTGACTCCATCGCCTGCGCGGCCGTGGTCTGGTAAGCAAGAGGCGCGATCTTGTGCTGCACGTCCTCGGCCTGGCTGCTCACGGCATTAGGCGATTTCGGCGCGGGCGTGAGCCGCCCAGCCTTTACGCCAAGATCGTTCGGCCGCGTGCCTGGAAAGAGTCTCATCGCCGTCTCCTCAATATCCGTGTCCGCTACATGCCGGGCAAACTCACATCAGCTCCTCACCCTTATAGCACCGGCCTTCCTCGCGCACAATCGCGTGCGCTCTCGAGCCGTTCCCGGCAGTCCACGGGGCGCGAGGGCCTTCTGCTAGACTCCGGTGATGATAGTAAAGGAGGAGCAGTGTAGATGTTCAAAGGTAAGACGGCATTGGTTACCGGTTCGACGAGTGGGATCGGGCTGGGGATCGCGCAGGCCCTGGCGGCGCAGGGCGCTAATCTGGTATTGAACGGATTCGGGCGCGAGGACGAGATCGCGGCGTTGCGCGAAGGGATCGAGCGCAGTCACGGGGTCAAAGTGACCTATTCCTCCGCCGACATGATGCGCCCGGGGGAAATTCAGGCGATGATCGCTGAGGCGATCCAGACCTTCGGTGCGGTCGATATCCTGGTGAACAATGCCGGCATCCAGCATGTCGCGCCGGTGGAAGAATTTCCGCTCGACAAATGGGACGCGATCCTTGCGGTCAACCTGAGCTCATCGTTCCACACCATTCGTGCAGCGTTGCCGCGCATGCGGGAGAAAGGCTGGGGCCGCATCGTGAACATCGCATCTGCGCACGGGCTGATTGCCTCTCCATTCAAGGCGGCCTACGTCGCTGCCAAGCATGGTGTGGTCGGGCTCACCAAGACGGTCGCACTCGAGACCGCAGGCCAGGGCATCACCTGCAATGCCATCTGCCCGGGCTGGGTGCGTACCCCGCTCGTGGACAAACAGATCGACGATCAGGCGCGCGTGCACGGCATGTCGCGCGAGGAGGTGATTCCGAAAGTCATTCTCGAGCGCCAACCCAGCAAGCAGTTCGTCAAGATCGAAGAGGTTGCGGCCACCGCCGTATTCCTGTGCAGTGATGGCGCAGCGTCGATCACGGGGACAGCGATCAGCGTGGATGGCGGGTGGGTGGCGCAGTGAGGATTCCTTCACCTCCTTCACTTTCTCTACGGGAGGCAATCGAATGAACACGATCCTGGCTACAGAAAACGGTCCGCTCGAATGCAACGGGGAGTTCGAGCTGATGGCAGCGGACGGCACGTATCTCGTGCACGAGACGCAGACATGGCTGTGCCGGTGCGGTCGCTCGCAGGAAAAGCCCTATTGCGACGGCAGTCACAAGACGACCGGCTTCAGCGACGCAACCACGCCAGCGCAGGCGCCCGATGATGGCGTGAACGAGACATCGGGCCCGGTTCGCATCGTATTGCGGGCGAACGGACCGCTGAAACTCGATGGTCCATGCGCGGTGCTGCATCCGACAGCGGGTGTTCTCTTCACCGGGAATCAAACCGCGCTATGTCGTTGCGGACACTCGAACAAGAAGCCGTTTTGCGATGGGACACATCGGCAGGTGGAGTTCGTTGCCTGAGCCTTCCCGATCAGTTTCTCTGATCGGAACCATTCGATAAAACGATTTCCATTGCCCCGCGGCCGGACCGATACTCCTGCCAAGTCGTCCTTTGGTCGGGCGCGACTGGTGCTGCCCGGCGACGTGTCATTTCTTTAGAAGCGGGGTAAGCATCGATGATAAAGCTCAGCACTCTATCCGTAGTCTGTGGGTTCGCTCTATTGGTCGCGGCCGCCCATCCCGCGAGCGCCAGCAACCTCGCGCCCGAGGTCGAGACCAGGCCTGCACCCCATCAGGAACTGATGCTATTCCTC
>JBGQKF010000596.1:0-2449 GCA_041499435.1 Gammaproteobacteria bacterium | reverse complement strand
TGAAGTACGTGTTGTGTTTCGAGCGCTGCAAGGCTTTCAGCCCGGGAGTCGGGTCGAGATCCCTGCCTTCCTGCTTTGCGCGCACCAGTTCCTTCTGGCCCGGAATGATGATGAAGCGCACATTGGCGACCATGATGGTGCCAAGCATCGCTCCGAAGTGGATGTAGGCGCCGCGACCGCCGAAGACGTGGCACAGGCCATAGGCCGCGGCAACGCACAGCAGCGCCAACACGCAGCCGAGAGCGCGCTCGTTGCGTCCGAGCGGTGACTTGCAGAGCAGGTCGTACACGATCCAGCCGCCCGCGAGCGTGCCCAAGCCGACGGCGATCGCAGTCGCGGGCCCGATGTCGGCGATGTTGCGATCGATCAGATACGCGTTGGCACCAACGTAGTAGAGCAAGCACAACAGCACGAAGCCGGAAATCCAGGTCCAGTACGCTTCCCACTTGAACCAATGCAGCGTCGGGGGGAGCGTGTGCGGCGCGACTTTGTACTTCTGCGCGTTGTAAAAGCCGCCACCGTGAATCGCCCACAATTCGCCGGCGACACCCTTGCGCACGGCCTCCGGATCGGCTGGCACCAACAGGTGGTTGTCGAGCCAAACGAAATAGAGCGAAGCTCCAATCCAGGCGATGCCGGTGACCAGATGCAGCCAGCGCAGCAGGAGGTTGAGCCAGTCCAGGACGTAGGCTTCCATTTACTTCGTCTCTGCTCTTCTGCGCTCTGCGTGTCTGCGTGGTCGATGCCTTGCTTTGCCGGCCTACGCATCCGGGTGGAAGCGCCGACCCAGAGACACGGGCTGATTCAGCAGGATCGTCTTCGGGTCGCGGCAGATCAGGACCAGCACCACGATCGTCGCTACATACGGCAGCATCGACAGGAACTCCGAGGGCACCCGCACCCCGAACCCCTGAGCGTGGAACTGCAGGATCGTCACGCCGCCGAACAGGTACGCACCCAGCACCACCCGCCACGGCTTCCAGGTCGCGAACACGACCAGCGCAAGCGCGATCCAGCCACGCCCTGCGGTCATGCCTTCCACCCACATCGGCGTGATCGCGAGCGACAAGTACGCACCGGCGAGGCCGCTCATCGCCCCGCCGAACAATACCGCGAGATAGCGGATCCCTATCACGTGATAACCGATCGCGTGCGCTGAGGACGGCGACTCGCCTACCGCACGGATCAGCAAACCCCCGCGTGCCCGGCGCAAGAACCAGCCCAGCACGATGAACAAAATGATCGATCCATAAACGAGCGGATCGAACCGGAACAGCAGCGGCCCGAGCACCGGCAGATCGCTCAGCACTGGAATCGAAATACCTTTGACGCCGACCACCACTTGACCGACGAAGCTGCGTCCCACGAACGCGCTCAAGCCAACGCCGAACAACGTCAGCGCGAGCCCGGTCGCAACTTGATTGGTCTGCAGCGTCAATGTGAGAAAGCCGAACAGCAGAGCCAGCAGCATCGCCGCACTCATGCCTGCGGCAAATCCGAGCGCAAGGCTGCCGGTCTGCGTCGCCGCGGCGAATCCCGCGATAGCGCCAACCAGCATCATCCCTTCAACGCCAAGATTCAGCACACCGGAGCGCTCGACCATCAACTCGCCCAGGCTGGCGTAGATCAACGGCGTCGCCGCCCCGACGGTGCTGGCCAGGAAAGCGATCAGATGCTCGGCCATCATGCGGGCTTCTCCTGCGCCGCTGGCTTTTCCGGGACGGCGGTGGACGCATGCACCGCCACCGGATGTTTCGGTGCCCACTTCACGCGGAAGTGGATGAACAGATCGGCAGCGAGCAGGTAGAACAAGAGCATCCCCTGGAATACACCCGTGACTGCCGCGGGCAACGACAACTGGATCTGCGCGGTTTCGCCGCCCAGATAGAGCAGCGACATCAGCAGGCTCGCGAGCACCACACCAACCGGATGCAGTCGACCGACGAACGCAACGATGATCGCGGCGAATCCGTACCCGGGAGACACCGAGGGTTGCAGCTGACCGATCGGGCCGGCCACTTCGCCAATCCCGGCCAACCCCGCCGTGGCGCCCGAGATCAACAGGGCCAGCCACACATTGCGCTTCTCGCTGAATCCAGCGTACGACGCCGCTGCCGGCGCGAGGCCGCTCACCTTCAGGCGGAAGCCAGCGAAAGTCTTCTCGGCGAACACCCAGGAGAGCGCCGCAAGGATCAGTGCGAGCACGAAACCGAGATTGGTTCGGACACCCTCAGTGAGGACCGGCAGCAGCGCCGCGGCTTGGAACATCGGCGACTGCGGAAAGTTGTAGCCCGCCGGATCGCGCCATGGGCCATGCACGAGATAGCTCAGCAGCAGCTGCGCGACATAGACCAGCATCAGACTGACCAGGATCTCGCTGGTGTGAAAGCGAGTGCGCAGAAACGCAGGAATCGCCGCCCAGGCCATTCCGCCGAGCATCCCGCCGAGC
>JBGQKF010000595.1:0-2450 GCA_041499435.1 Gammaproteobacteria bacterium | reverse complement strand
CGCGTCCGGTACACGTCGCGCCATTCGCACTCGCTTCCAGCGTCGTTACCAATGCTGACTACCTCGTGTTCGTCGAGGAGGGAGGGTACCGCCGGCGGGAGCTCTGGTCACAGGCAGGATGGGAGTGGCGCGAATCCGTCGCGGTATTGGCCCCGAGACAGTGGCACAAATCAGACGGTGTTTGGGCCGCGCAACGTTTTGACGCCCCGGAGCCGCTCGCTCCCGAGGATCCAGTGATTCAAGTAAACGCCTATGAGGCCGAGGCGTACTGCCGCTTCCTCGGGCGCCGCCTGCCGACAGAAGCCGAGTGGGAGTTCGCTGCCAGAGCCGACCATGCGCCAAAAGCAGATCGCTTCCCCTGGGGTGGTGCTATCGCCCCGCCAGGAGTCGTGAATCTCGACGGCGCTTATGGGGGCCCAGTACCTGCTGCAGCTCTACCTGGCTCAGACACCCGACGAGGACTTCGCCAGATGATCGGCAACGTCTGGGAATGGACGAGCACCGACTTTGCGCCCTATCCCGGCTTCGAGCCGGGCCCGTACCAGGAATATTCAGAACCGTGGTTTCATACCCATCGTGTGTTGCGCGGTGGTAGCTTCGCTACGCGAGCACGGCTAGTTCACAGCCGCTGGCGGAATTTCTATACACCGGAGCGGCGCGACATCTTCGCGGGAATTCGACCTGCCAGATCGCTTTGAGGTGAGATGTTGCAGATGGCTCCTCGTCAGCGTGGTGACGAACGGCCCGAAGTTTCCTTTCCTGGGGTTCTTCCCAGACCAGACCAGGTCCCCTGCCAAGCGCGATCGTCTCATCGTGGGGCGGACTCACGGCCAGTTTCTGCGAGGCGGCTGACGCTCCTTCCCGTTTGCATTTGAGACTTCACCGCGGCTTAGCCAAAGTGACAAGCGGTCGACCGGGCTCGCCATCTCTTGTGCCCTGCAAGGGCGTCATTTCCAAGATCCAACCGGCAGCGGCTTGACTTAGATCAACCGCAGGATGCAAAGAGCGGGGTAAAGTCATCTTGTATTCAAGGTTGACTACTGCGCCGAGACGTCCGCAAGCGCTCGGCTCGCGTCATGCCTTCATGGATATAGACGAAGTTCATGGATGATGATCGGGAGGATGGAATGAAACGATGGCTGATTGGTTCCTTGACAGTATTGGCGCTGGCTGTGCCGATAGCGCAAGTTCAGGCGCAGAGCGACGACGCGCAGAAGCAAATGACTCAAATGCAAGAGCGCATGAAGAAGATGCAAGAAGAGATGGACCGCATCCACCAGACGAAGGACCCGCAAGAGCGTAAAAAGCTCATGCAGGAACACCTGCAGACCATGCAGGAACAGATGAAGGACATGCGCGCCATGGGGGGCGGCATGATGATGATGGGAATGATGGGACAAAGCGGCGGAGAGATGCACCGGAAAGGCAAGATTGATCCGGAGAAGCGCCAGCAGATGATGCAGGACAGGATGGATATGATGCAACTGATGATGGAACAGATGCTGGATCAGATGCAACTGCAGGCGCCCGCTAAGTAAAGCGGGTGCTCGCATTTTCGTCGCTTTGTACGCGTGAGATCACGCTAGCAACACGATATGAAGACCCTATTCCTCCTCAACGACGCACCGTACGGAACTGAGCGAAGCTACAACGGCCTGCGCTTGGCGGGATCGCTATCGAAGGCAGATAGCGAGGAGGTGAAAGTGTTTCTGATCGGGGATGCCGCGAGCTGCGCGAAAGCCGGGCAGAAAGTCGCGGAAGGTTTCTACAACATCCAAGTGATGCTCGGTCGCGTGGTGCGCAACCGTGGGGAAGTTGGCGTCTGTGCCACCTGCATGGATGCACGCGGCATCGCTGAATCCGAGCTGGTCGAAGGAACCCACCGAAGCACGCTGGCTGAGCTCACTATGTGGACACAATGGGCCGACAAAGTGATGGTGTTTTGAGTCTAAGTTGCGCGCTGAAGCGATATTTCAGTGGTGTCGTGCCGGCGGATGTCGCAATAGCGCCCAGATGATCAGCGGTATTCCGGCTGCGCTCGGTAGCAGCCAGTAGAGGGCATGGGGAAGGTCTTTCCACAATGGCAAGTTCTTGCCGTTGTCGACATAGAAAGCAATTATCAAGATGACATAGGACGATCCCATGCCGGCGATGTGAACCGTGACCCAATTGCGCCAGCGTTTACGGCGAGCTGTGCGCCCGAAGGACGCCGAGATGAAGGAAAGGACTCCAAGAATGAATAGATGATAGTCGTCTTTTCAGCGCAAGATAACGAACACAGTCGCCGACACGAATACCACACAAAGACACCAATAATAGATTCTCCCTGCAGTGGGATGACGACCCGACCGCTTCGGGCTGATCATTGCCACGATACCTGTGACGACGCAGACGAGCGCGAACAGGACATGCAACGCCACTATCGCCAAGAAGATCGGCGCATCCGAAGG
>JBGQKF010000594.1:0-2451 GCA_041499435.1 Gammaproteobacteria bacterium | reverse complement strand
TTGCCGGAAGCAACGAGCAGCTCGTCGATGAACGTTTCGGTTGCATAGCCGGTGTGCGTGTGGCCGACCGAGCGCCACCACAGCACCGGAACGCCAACTTCAGTCGCATGCGCGCTGACCCGCAGATTGGCGATGGCATAAGGCAGATCGGCTGCGCCTTCCACCATCGTCGGATCGACGCCGTCCTTGATCATCATCTCGAACGGCGAGCCTTTGATGATCGACTGGCTGACGATGGTCTGGTCCCACGCGACGATGTTGCCGCTCTTGTCCAGAGCGCCGCGCAGACGATGCAAGGTGAATGGCCGGTAGCGGCCGCCGCGAATATCGTCCTCGCGCGTCCACACCAGCTTGATGGACGCATCCCGACCCAGCGCCTTGAGCGCCGCTGCCGCCTCGCCTGCCAGGTCGCCGGCAGGCTGCGCGCGTCGGCCGAAGCTTCCGCCCGCCAGCAGCGTTCCAATGCCGACTTTCTCCGCGGGCAGCTCCATGACCTTCGCGATCGTCATGTGATCCACGGTCTGCAATTGCGAGCCGAACCATGCCTGGCATGCCCCGTCGGAGAGCTCGATGGCACAATCGAGTGGTTCCATCGGTGCATGTGCCAGATACGGAAAGACATACTCGGCTTCGTAGCGGCGCACCGCTTTCTCCATCGCCGTCTGGGTATTGCCACGGCTCATTGCGGCAACCTGCGGCTGCTCCGCACGCGCGCGATACTGAGCAAGCAGTTGCTCCGTACCGCGCATCTCGGTGCCCGACTCGTCCCAGGTGATCTTCAATGCGGTGCGTGCCTTCGACGCCGGCCAAAAACCCTTGGCGTAAACCGCGACACCTTGCGGGATGGTTTTGATATCGACCACACCGCGCACGGCGCGCGCCTGAGTGTCATCGACGGAGATCGCTTTCGCACCGAAGCGTTGCGGGTGTGCCACGAGCACCGTCAACGCCTCCGGCCGCTGCACGTCGATGGTGTAGATCGCCTGGCCCGTGGATTTCTCCGGCGAGTCGAGCTTTCCCACCGCTGTGCCGATCAGCGTGAAGCGCGAAGGATCCTTGAGCTGCACGTCGTTGGGTGGCGCCATCTTGGCCGCGCGCTCGGCGAGCTGCCCGAACGTAGCCTGCTTGCCGGACGCGCTGTGGCGCAGCACACCTTTGCGCACCGAGATCTCCTTCGCAGGCACGCCCCACTCTTCCGCCGCCGCGGCAACCAGCATGGCGCGCGCCGTCGCACCGGCTTTCCGCATTTGCTCGTAGGAGTTCGCAATCGCCGTGGAGCCGCCGGTGCCTTGTATGCCGAACGCCAGGTTCTTATAGAGCTCGGTGTTGGCCGGCGCGCCCTGGGCACGCATCTGCGACCAGTGCGCATCGAGCTCCTCGGCCACCAGTGTAGTGAGACCGGTGTAGGGGCCTTGTCCCATCTCGAGGTGTTTCACCATTACGGTGACGGTGTTGTCCGGAGACACCTTCACGAAGCCGGTGGCATCGATGGTGCCCTGGGCACCTTCGGATTGAATCACCGACGCGGCCCCGGAACGTTGTGCCCACGCCAGTCCACCCAGCTTGACGCTTACGATCAGGCCAGCACCGGCAGTGCCGGCGGTACGCAGAAACTCGCGCCGCGTAACGAGCATCGTCTGCTGCAGTGTCGACAGGTAGCGCATGGTCAGGCTCCCAGCGTTGCGGCCGCACGATGAATCGCGGCGCGAATGCGTACATAGGTTGCGCAACGGCACACATTGCCCGCCATGGCTGCGTCGATATCGGCATCGGTCGGCTCACGAATTTCCGCCAGCAACGCCACCGCGGTCATCACCTGGCCGGACTGGCAATAGCCGCATTGAGGGACATCGAGCGCGATCCACGCGCGCGTCACGGCCTCGGCTTCTTTTCCGGATAGCCCTTCGATGGTCGTGACTTTGCCGCCTGCCACCGACGCGATAGGCGTGACGCACGAGCGGCGCGGCATCCCATCCAGATGCACCGTGCAGGCGCCGCACTGGGCGATGCCGCAGCCGAACTTGGTGCCGGTGAGCTTGAGCTCATCGCGCAGCACCCACAGCAATGGCGTATCCGGATCGACATCCACAATCACCGATTGACCGTTGACGAAGAAGCTGGTCATGAAAATACCTCGCATTCGCGTGTCGGGTTTCATCGCGGATCTTCTACGCGATGTGTTCCAGACCTCGCGACGCGCGAGCGAGTTCC
The DNA here is from genome assembly GCA_041499435.1 of Gammaproteobacteria bacterium. Lineage (GTDB taxonomy): Bacteria > Pseudomonadota > Gammaproteobacteria > Burkholderiales > SHXO01 > SHXO01. The sequence continues at coordinate 240 of JBGQKF010000594.1, read as the reverse complement.
TCAGAGCCTCATGTGTTCTTGAATGTGCTCAAATGCGGTGCGCACACCGGCACGGGGCGGTGCGGCTTGAAAGCGGAAGGCCGAAATTGGAGCAACCCTCCCCTGCGGGCGGGGAGGTAATGTCAGGTCGAGGAAACTGCTACTTCGGCGGTAAGCGCGTCGCCTGCCACGAGATGAACTGCGGGCCTGCCGCACGCTTGGCCCATACGCTGTGGAACAGGAGCTGCAACACGTTATCCT
>JBGQKF010000593.1:0-2467 GCA_041499435.1 Gammaproteobacteria bacterium | reverse complement strand
GGTGCGTGCGGCTGAAGTCGTTGGGGAACGGGTTGCCTTGCTCGCGCAGCGCTTTGAGCTTGGCACGGCGCTCGGCGATGATCTTGTTGTCGTCGGCTGGTCGGTTGTCGTCGGTCATATTTCTACACGTGAAAAGGTGAAGAGGTGAAAAGGTGAATGGGACAAAGCCTCTGCGCATAGAAAGCCGCTCTCGTATTCATTTCTTCACCTTTTTCACCTGTTCACCTCTTCACCTGTTCCACGCATTACACGCCCTGCTTCAGGCTCGCGGTGATGAACTCATCCAGATCGCCATCGAGCACGCCCTGCGTATTGCCGATCTCGACGTTGGTGCGCAGGTCTTTAATTCGGGACTGATCCAGCACGTAAGAGCGGATCTGATGGCCCCAGCCGATGTCGGTCTTGGACTCTTCCATCGCCTGCTTCTCGGCCTCGCGTTTGCGCAGCTCCACCTCGTACAGGCGCGCTTTCAGCATGGACATCGCCTCCGCGCGATTGCGGTGCTGCGAGCGATCGTTCTGACACTGCACGACGATACCCGTCGGCAGGTGCGTAATGCGGATCGCGGAGTCGGTCTTGTTCACGTGCTGGCCGCCGGCGCCGCTGGCACGGAAGGTGTCCACGCGCAGATCCGCCGGATTGATCTCGATTTCGATGGTCTCGTCGACTTCCGGGTAGACGAACACGCTGGCGAACGAAGTGTGCCGGCGCGCATTGGAATCGAACGGGGATTTGCGCACCAGACGATGGATGCCGCTCTCTGTGCGCAGCGTACCGTACGCGTAGTCCCCGGAGACCTTGAGCGATGCACTCTTGATGCCCGCGACTTCGCCCGCGGACTCCTCCAGGACCTCGACCTTGAACCCGCGCCGCTCACAGAAGCGGAAGTACATGCGTTCGAGCATCGCCGCCCAGTCCTGCGCTTCCGTGCCGCCGGAGCCGGCCTGGATATCGAGGAAGCAGTTGTTCGGATCCATCGGATTGGAGAACATGCGGCGAAACTCCATCTCCGCCACCGCCTGTTCCAGGCCTTGCACGTCGGCTGCCACCGATTCCAGCCCGGACTCATCGCCTTCGTCGCGGGCCATCTCGAGCAGCTCCTGACTGTCCTGCAGCGATTGCGCCATGCGCTCGAGGCGATTCACCACGAGCTCGAGCGCCTTGCGCTCCTTGCCGATCTCCTGCGCGCGCTTGTTATCCTGCCAGATCGCCGGGTCCTCGGCGAGCTTGATCACTTCCGCCAGACGAGTGCGTTTGGCATCGAAGTCAAAGATACCTCCGCAGCTCGGCGGCCCTCTGATCGAGGTCGGCGAGCTGGTTGGCAACCGCGTTCATACGTTCTGCATCCACGATGTGATCCTCGAAAACCGCGAATTTTAGCAGGCGAAAGGGTGAAAAGGTGAGCAAGTGAAAAGGTGAAGAGGTGAACAGGAGAGGAGCTTTGTATGCGCCAAGGCTCTGTCCCATTCACCTTTTCACTTCTTCACTTCTTCACCTAACGCTTCCCAGCGCTCGATCACCAGTTGCAGTGAGGTCAGGCCGTTGAATTCGTTCGCGTCGAGGCGGTAGATCGCATGAATTTCATCGGGCAGTGGGCCGTCCTCGCCGAACAACATCGCCTCGACCGCGCGCGCCCCCGGCTGCAGCGCCAGCAGCGACAGGCGCTGGTGACCGCCGGTCAACGTGCGGCGCTTCTGAATGCGGAAGTCGCCGCGAAAGCGCGGTGCGGGGAAGCCTTGACCCCACACCACCTCGTTCAGGCGCTGCGCTAGCGCCAGATTGAGCTCGGCCGGGAAGAGCGGTCCGTCGGTCTCGATCCGCAGCTCGAGATCCGCGGGCCCGATGAGGGCGCGCAGCATCGTGTCGAAGCGCTGGCGAAAAACCTCGAAATCGGGGGCTTGGATCGACAATCCGGCGGCAGCGGCATGTCCGCCGAACCGCAGGATCAACCCCGGGTGCTGCTTGTCGAGCAGATCGAGCGCATCGCGCAGGTGCAAGGTGGGAATCGAACGGCCGGAGCCTTTCAGCTCCTCGCCCTGCCCACGGGCGAAGGCGATCACCGGACGATGAAAGCGCTCGCGCATGCGTGCGGCGAGAATGCCGATCACCCCCTGATGCCATGCGGGATCGTACAGGGTGAGACCGAAGGCATCCCCAGGGTCGATGCTCTCAAGATGCGCGAGCGCCGCCTCCTGCATTCCGGCCTGGATGTCGCGGCGCTCGCGATTGAGATCGTCCAGGTGGCGCGCCAGCGCGCGTGCCTGCTCGGCATCAGCTGCGAGCAGGCATTCGATGCCGATGCTCATATCCTCCAGGCGCCCCGTTGCGTTGAGGCGCGGGCCGATGATGAACCCGAGGTCATAGGCGGTGGCGCGCGCCACGTCGCGGCCAGCCAGGTGCAGCAATGCCGCGATTCCGGGACGTGCCCGGCCGGCACGAATGCGCTCCAGCCCCTGCGCCACCAGCC
>JBGQKF010000592.1:0-2470 GCA_041499435.1 Gammaproteobacteria bacterium | reverse complement strand
TGCGTTTCCCGTTGGAGTTATTCCGCGCGATGCGTGCGGTGTGGCCGGACGGGCGGCCGATGTCGGTGCGCATCTCCGCGCACGATTGGGCGCCGGGCGGGAATACGCCCGACGATGCCGTGGAGATCGCAAGGCAGTTCAAGGCTGCAGGCGCGGACCTGATCGATGTTTCCTCGGAGCAGACTACGCGTCTGGCGAAACCGGTGTACGGCCGCATGTATCAAACGCCGTTCTCCGATCGCATTCGCAATGAAGTCGGGATCGCGACCATCGCGGTGGGCAACATCTTCGAAGCCGATCACGTCAACAGCATCATCGCCGCCGGCCGTGCGGACCTGTGCGCGCTGGCGCGCCCGCATCTGGCCGATCCGTTCTGGACCTTGCATGCGGCGGCAGAGCTCGACTTTACCGAGGTCGAGTGGCCCGATCAATATCTCACCGGCAAGGCGCAGCTCGAGCGCAATCTTCAACGCGCTGCGCAGATCGCGATCAATGTCTAACGCACCGCGCGCGCTGCTGGGCAGGCATGCTGTAGTGACTGGTGGCGGCCGCGGGATCGGTGCGGCGATCGCAACCGCGCTCGCGCGGGAAGGCGCGACCATAACGTTGATGGGGCGGGATCAGGCGCAGCTCGACGCCAGGGCCGGCGCGTTGTCGGGAGAAACCCAGGTGAGCGCGGTGAATGTCGATGTGTCGAACGAAGAGTCGGTCGCCGCAGCGTTTGCCCGCGCGCACGCGGAGCATGGCCCGGTGCAGATCCTGATCAATAACGCCGGCATCGCAGCCAGCGCTTCATTCGTGCGAACGGAGCCGGAGCTCTGGGCGCAAATGCTGAAGGTCAATCTGACCGGAACGTATCTGTGCTCCCGGCAGGTCATCCCCAGCATGCTGGAGCACGGCTTCGGCCGGGTGGTGAACATCGCGAGCACCGCGGGCTTGATTGGCTACGCGTACGTGTCTGCGTACTGCGCGGCCAAGCACGGAATCATCGGGTTGACGCGCGCGCTCGCGCTGGAAATGGGTAATCGCGACATCACCGTCAACGCGGTGTGCCCGGGTTTTACCGATACCGACCTGGCCGCTGCTGCCGTGTCCAACATCGTGCGCACCACCCACAAGTCCGAAGCGGAAGCACGTGCCGTCCTGACCAGCCGCAATCCGCAGCAGCGGCTGGTGCGACCCGAAGAAGTCGCCAATGCGGTGCTGTGGCTGTGCCTGCCCGGGTCCAATGCGATCACCGGTCAGGCGATTGCGGTCGCTGGAGGTGAAGTGCAGTGAAGCCGCAGAAGATGAGCGCTGCGAGTCGTGCCGTGAAGCGGGTCGATCTGGAAACGCGGCTCACCGACGAACATCATCAGGCGCTCAAGCTCTGGCTGCGGCTGCTCTCGTGTACCAACCTGGTGGAGGCGCAGGTTCGCAACCGTTTGCGCACGCATTTCGGCACGACGCTGCCGCGTTTTGATTTGCTCGCGCAGCTCGAGCGTTACCCCGCGGGTCTCAATATGAGCGAGCTGTCGCGGCGTCTGATGGTGAGCGGCGGCAACGTGACTGGCCTCACTGACCAGCTCGAGAAGGAAGGGCTGGTCGCGCGGAGCGATGATCCTGAGGATCGGCGCGCGTACACCGTGAAACTGACCGCATCGGGACGCGCGCGCTTCGCACGCATGGCCGCTATGCATGAGCAGTGGGTGATCGAGCTGTTCGCAGGCCTGGGCTCGAGCGAAAAGGCGCAGGTGCATCGGCTGCTGGCGAAGTTGAAGCTGCATCTGGGAAGCATTGCCGGGCGCGAAGCGTAGGCGGCAATCGAAGCGCAGGCGGTAATTTGGATTCAAACTGGTCCGCCCATCCTCGCCGTCCCCCGCAAGCGGGGGAAGGAACCTAAGAATTCCCTCCCCTTCAAGGGGAGGGCCAGGGTGGGGATGGGGGAAGGAGACGCAGATGAGCGAAGCGATGAGCGGCGCACTTGAGGCTGGCAATGCTGGGTTCCTGGCCGATTATCAGTCGACCCATTTCCTTTGGTCGGTCAACAACCGCGTGGCCACCATCACACTCAACCGACCCGACAAGAAGAACCCGCTCACCTTCGAGTCGTACGCCGAGCTGCGCGATTTGTTTCGCGAACTGCAGCACGCCGCCGACGTCAAATCGATCGTGATCACCGGCGCCGGCGAGAATTTCTGCTCGGGCGGCGACGTGCACGAGATCATCGCGCCCCTCACCCGCCTCGACATGCCGGGGTTGCTTGCCTTCACTCATATGACCGGCGATCTCGTGAAAGCCATGCGCGCGTGTCCGCAGCCGATCGTCGCGGCGATCGACGGTGTGTGCGCGGGCGCTGGTGCAATTCTCGCGCTCGCCTCCGATCTGCGGTTGGGCACGGCGCGCAGCAAAACCGCATTTCTGTTCGTGCGCGTAGGATTGGCCGGTGCCGACATGGGCGCCTGTGCGATGCTGCCGCGCGTGATCGGAC
>JBGQKF010000591.1:0-2479 GCA_041499435.1 Gammaproteobacteria bacterium | reverse complement strand
AGCGGCTTTTTTCACCTCCCGCACCGGCCAGACCTTGGACATGAGCCAGCTCACCAGCAGGCCCATCAGGCACCCGACGATGACCTCCCCGACTTTGTGCAGACCATGCTCGATGCCGCTCATTTCCGAGTGATGTTCCAAACCGGTGGCGAGCACAATTGCGGCGGTGATCGGGGCCTGCCGCCACATCACCTGAATGCGCACCACGTACGAGGACAGCAGGACCGTCACCGCCAGGGCGAATGGCAGCTTCCACTCGGCCGCACCGCCAGCGATCAGCACCACCAGTCCCACGCCGCACCCCACCAACGCGTTGATGATGCGGCCGCGAAAGGTGCGCACCGCCTGAGTCCACTGCGGGTCGCTCGATGCGATCATCGAAGCGATCGCCCAGATTGGATTGGTGTCGGCGACCAGCCGGAGCAAAAGCCAAAGGGCCGTTGTGCCGATGAAAACGTTCAGCGCAAAGCGAACGCCGAGCAAGTCGTCTTCCAGGAAGCGGTCCGTGATTTTCATGACCAGGTCGAGCCGCGTGCGGTCAGGTCTGACTCGAATCGCTGGATGGACGCGGCGGCGTGGGCGAGCGTCCGGCGTGGCGCTTCTTCAGTCGCAGCTCGCGGATCTGCAATGCTTTCGTCTGGAAGTCTTGTGCCAGCGTGAACAGCACGCCGGTGGACCAGGCGAACGTCAGCAGCCCCGCCATGGCGAGCATGCCCTCGAGCAGCCGCCAGCGCAGCGGCAGATACCCGCTGTTGAGCGTGCAGAAATTCACCAACGCATAATAAAAGGCTCTGCTCGGGTTGTGGATCGCGCCCGAAAATATAAAGAACACCGCCCAGATCATGATCTCGAATAGATTGACCAGGACGATGATCCAGGCGGCGACGATGACGATCCCCAGGGCGAACGTGTATGAGGGGGTCGGTAAGCGCGCGTGCCACTCCTTGAGAGTATTGCTTATACGCAGGATCAGGAGCATGCCCGATCCATGGATAGCCAGGGTAACGGCCAACAGCAGTGCTCCGAACAGGATCTCTTCGGTCGAGATGGCGTAGTGGAGCTCTTCCTCCATCACCACGATTTGGGTCATCATTTTGGATCACCCGAAGCTTCACTCGTGCGCCTGAGGAGGATTGCCTTTGAGCCGGTAGACGGCCCCGGTCTTTGTCGTGCCGAGCGCAAGCCAGTCCTGCGCCACCTCCTGAAGCGTGATGAAGAACTGCTCCGCGCGTTTCATGGCGGCCGCATGCAGCTCGCTGCGGCGCTGGAATTTGCATTGAAATGCGAATTCGCCGACCAGCTGCTTCTGATCACCGCGCGTGCGCCACACGGCCACATTCGACTTAGCCTGGATACCTTTGCCGAAATCCAGCGTAGCAATGTCCAACAGCACTTCTTCTACGGCGGTCTGGTTCACCAGCTCGACTTTTTCCTTGCGCGCGCCCTTGAGTGCCTGCAATGCGGGAAACACATTGCTGAGGGTGGTCATGTCGGCCGCGGTGATATCGCCCGTATGCTGCTGGCTGAAGCCGAACTCGACATTGTGCGAGTACAGCAGGCGGTACCCACCGGGCTGATCTTTCAGCGGCAGGGCCTCGGCTTTGAACTTGATCCGGTAGTCGCCCGCGATTTTCGGTCGCACGTCGAGAGCCGCGGTCTTCTGCATGTCCGGATGACGGTACTTGAAAACGATCTCCGGGTCGCCCACGGGGAAGCCATTTTCGTAGGTAATGCGTCGGCGCAGGATGAAGGCGCTGTTGTAAAGCTTGAAGTCCGCGGTATCCAGGAACAGCACTTCGCGGATCTGTGGCTGCTGACCTTTAAATTCCTTGGCGGAATAGCCCACCCCGGTCTGCTCCGCCGCGCGCCGCACGAGTCTGGCAAAGTCGCGGAAACTCTCGACCGAGGTGAAGCGCTCGCCCTTGAGGATGAGCTTGGATTCGAGGTATTGCACCTCATCGAGCGGATGCCCGTCGCTGTATTTCCCCGGCTTGAGAGCAGGCGCACCATCGGTCTTCGCGACCGCTTTCTTCGACGGCGTCTTATCGGCGTCGCCTTTCTTGGCCTCACTTTTCTTCGCCTCGCTTTTCTTCAACCCAGCTTTCTTCGACCCACTTTTCTTCGACATGGTCGTTCTCCTCCCTCATTTGTCGTAAGTCAATCGCTATTAACTGCTCCAAGTGTCAATCGCCCGTCCGCCCTTTCAGCAGCAGCGAACGCAGAACCCCACCGCCCAGCGCACGATCCGCCTCCTTGAATGCGAAAAACGGAATCAATGCGAACGCAAGCAGAATCGCGACGGATATCAATGCTATGGTACTGCCATCACCAATCTTCGGCAGGCTTTCGCTGACGGTTTTTCCGCGCCACATCCCGACCACCACGCTTTCCACAAAATGCACGACCAGGAATACGATAGCGAAGGCAATTGCCCTGGCCAGGATCCGGTAGATCAGTGGCCGGTGTCCGAACCATCCTT
>JBGQKF010000590.1:0-2490 GCA_041499435.1 Gammaproteobacteria bacterium | reverse complement strand
CTGCGATTGCAGTTTGCGCTCGCTGTCGTCGACGGCGATCTGATCCTCGACTGGCGTCCCGAGCATGGCGGCGCGCTGAGCGCTGTCACCGTCAATGGATTTGCGCTCAGCACTGTCCAGCTGGAGCCAGACCATCTGCGGGTTGCGCGTGCCATGCTGAAGCCTGGTGTGAATCGCATCGAGCTCGACTTCGCGGCGCCGATTCGCCCCGCGGGAACTGCGCTCACTCGCTTTCGCGATCCGCAGGATCAAGCCGATTACATCTACTCCCTGTTCGTCCCTGCCGACGCGAGCAGCGTGTTTCCTTGCTTCGACCAGCCGGATCTGAAAGCCAGGTTCGCGCTGAGCGGCTCGGTTCCTGCGGGTTGGCGTATCGTCTCCAACGCGCCGGAGTTGGACACGCACGACGACGAGGACGGCTCGCTTACGCGATTTGCCGTCACGGAGCCGATCAGCACCTATCAGTTCGCCTTTGCGGCTGGGCCCTTCGCAGTGATCCGCGACCAGGCTTCCGCCATGCGAATGTTCGTGCGGCGGTCGCGGGCGGAGCGCGCGCGACAGGAGGCAGTCGAGGTGTTCCGGCTGACGCGTGAGGGCACTGCGTGGCTCGCGGACTACTTCGCGCGCGCATTTCCGTTCGCCAAGTACGATCTGGTGCTGATCCCGGAGCTGGCCTACGGCGGGATGGAGCACGCCGGCGCCACCTTTCTGCGCGAAGACAGCGTGCTGTTCCCGTTTCAACCGTCGCAGCTCGATCGATTGCGACGTGCGCAGCTCATCTTCCACGAGACCGCGCATCAATGGTTCGGGGATCTGGTCACGATGCGCTGGTTCGACGATCTGTGGCTGAAGGAAGGCTTCGCCAACTTCATGGCGGCGAAGGCAGCGGCAGCGCTGCTGCCGGAGCTCGATGCCTGGAACGCGTTTCGCGCTACCAAGCTCGCGGCTTATCGTACCGACGTGACGCTCGGCACGACGCCGATCTGGCAGCCGCTGCCCAATCTGAGCAGCGCCAAGTCTGCATACGGAAGTATCGTCTACAGCAAAGCGCCCGCGGTGCTCAAGCAGGCGGAATTCTTTCTGGGCGACGAGATATTTCGAGATGCCGTGCGCGATCTCGTTGCGCGCCACGCCTATGCGGCCGCCGATTGGCGCGATCTGCTGGGCGCCTTCGAGCGCCATTCCGGACGCAATCTGCAAGGCTGGGGCTCCGCATGGGTGCTGCGGCGTGGCCTGCCGATCGTGCGCTTCAACTTTGATACCGACAATCAAGGCCGCGTGTGCAACGCCATACTGTCCCAGCACGACGCGCTGGGGGAGGGTGGCGTGTGGCCGATGCGCCTGCAGATCGTGATGGTCGATGCGAGCGGCGCAGCCGAGCGCGTGCCGGTGCTGTTGGAAAGCGAAAGCCTGCAGTTGCCGCAGCTCACGGGCCGCCCGGCGCCGCAGTTCGCATATGCCAACGATGGCGACTTCGGGTACGCACTGTTTCTGCTGGATCCCGCGAGCCGCTCCTATTTACTGCAGCAGATCGGCCAGGTGCAGGATGCATTGCTGCGCGTGCTGCTTTGGGATGCGCTGTGGGAAAGCGTGCGAGCGGCGGAGCTCGCCCCCGTCGATTATCTGGACGCAGTGATCCGCAGGTTGCCCGAAGAACGCGACGAGGTGACAGCCAGTACCCTCTTGTTGCGGACACAGATTGTGTTTCGCTGGTATTTGTCGGATGCGCAGCAGAGCGCGGATGCGCTGCGCCTGGAGCAGGCCGTGGAGCAGATGATGGTCAGTGGCGAGAGTGCGGGGCTGCGTATCGTCGCGTTTCGCGCCTACACAGCGCTGGCCTCGAGCGCGCAGGCGCGCGCGAAGCTGAAGGAGCTGCTCTCAGGGAAACGCGTTATTTCGGGTGTGACGCTTTCCTCCAACGATCGCTTCCGCATCATCAGGCGCCTGCTGGTGCTGGGCGATGTCGACGCGCAAGCGTTGCTCGCGCAGCAATCGGCGGTCGACAGCAGCGACGAGGGGCGCCGCCTGGCGTACGCAGCGCGTGCCGCCGTTGCCGATGCCCAGGTAAAGCGCGAGCTGTTCGCGGCCTTCCTGTGGGATGCGCAGTTGCCGGAACGCTGGATCGAAGACAGCCTCGCGCCATTCAACGCTGTAGAGCACGAGCAGCTCACCGCTGCATGGCTGGCTCCGGCGCTGCAGGCGCTGCCCGAGCTCAAGCGCAGACACAAGATCTTTTTCGTGAACGACTGGGTGGCCGCGTTCGTCGGCGGTCAGCGCGGCGCGCCGGCGCTCGAGACGGTGCGGCGTGTGTTGCACGAGCGCAGTTTGCCGGACGATTTACAGCGCAAGCTGCTGGAGGCGGTGGATGATCTGGAGCGCACCGTGCGCATCCGAGCGCGTTATGCGGTACGTGAAGAGTGAAGAGTGAAGGGTGAAGGGTGAAGAGTGAAGGGGGGTGAACGAGTGAATGAGTCGAAAAAAGGGAGCGCG
>JBGQKF010000589.1:0-2499 GCA_041499435.1 Gammaproteobacteria bacterium | reverse complement strand
CAGCCGGGCCGGCAACAGGTTCATCGCCGGTGAGCCGACGAACGTGGCCACGAAAGTGTTGCGCGGCCGGTTGTAGATCTCGAACGGCGTGCCCACCTGCACGATGCGGCCATGATCGAGCACGCCGACCCGGTCGCCCATACTCATGGCCTCGACCTGATCGTGAGTCACGTAGAGAAACGTCGCGCCGAGCTTCATCTGCAGATCCTTGAGCTCGGCACGGAGCAGTTCGCGCAGCTTGGCGTCCAGATTCGACAGCGGCTCGTCCATCAGGAACACACGCGGCTCGCGAACGATGGCGCGGCCGATGGATACCCGCTGCATCTCGCCGCCAGAGAGGCGGTCGGTCTTGCGCTCGAGCAGGTGCTCGATGCGCAGCGTCTTCGCGGCCTTGGCGACGCGCTCACCGATCTCTTCGGGCGACAGCCGCCGATGCTTGGCCTTGAGCGGAAATTCCAGATTCTGCCGTACCGTGTAATGCGGATAGAGCGAATAGTATTGGAATACCAGCGCCACATCGCGTTCGGCCGCGCTCCACGCAGCAGCGTCTTCCCCACCGATCCGGATGGTGCCGGCGTCGGGGTGCTCCAACCCGGCGATCAGGCGCAATGTGGTCGTCTTGCCGGCACCCGTGGGGCCGAGCAGCACGAAGAACTCACCGTCTGCGATCTCGAGATCGAGCCCGGCGAGCGCCGTGTGGCGCCCGAATTTCTTGGTGATGTCGTTCAGAGCCAGGTGCGCCATCTCACAACCGGATATCCAACGTTTCGCCGCTGCGCGTGCTGAAGAAGTGCGTCTGCTTTTCGTCCAGGCGCGCCCACACCACGTCGCCCGCCTTCCCTACGAAGCCCGACGCAGTGCGGGCGCGCACCAGCAGCTTGCCCAGCTTGAGATCGACGATGTCATAGGGGCCCAGCGGCTCGATGATATGCGCTTCCACCGCAATGTAGCCGTCGGTCGGCTGGCGCTCGACCAGCACGCTCTCAGGACGCACGCCGATGGACAACTCATCCTCGACGTGCCGGTGCTCGACCACGCGATGGTACAGCTCACTTGGAAAACGCAGCCGTGCATCGTCTTCGCCCAGCACCAGCGTCGTCTCCGTGTCGCCCGGTCGCACCGCACCGCCCATCACATTCATGATCGGGCTGCCGATGAACTGCGCGACGAACAGGTTACGCGGTTGCTGATAGACCTCGCTTGGAGTGCCCACCTGCTGCAGTACGCCTTCGTTCATGATCGCGATCTTGTCCGCCATCGCCATCGCTTCGACCTGGTCGTGCGTCACATAGACCGTGGTGGCCTCGTTCTGCAGGTGGATGTGCTTCAACTCCGCGCGCATTTCCTCGCGCAGCTTCGCGTCCAGGGCTCCGATCGGCTCATCCATCAGCAGCGCCTTGGGACGGCGCACCAGGGCACGCCCGATCGCAACGCGCTGCATGTCCCCCCCGGACAGCGCCGAGGGACGCTTCTGCAGCAGATGATCGATGCGCAGGGTCTTCGCCACTTCTCGCACGCGCTGATCCACCACCGCTTTGCTCTCATTGGTGGCACGGAGTGGAAACGCGATGTTTTCGTAGGCGGTCAAATGCGGATACAACGCGAACAGTTGAAAGACGAACGCGATATCGCGTTCGGCGGCGCGCAGCTTCTGCACCGCCTTGCCGTCGATGAGGATGTCGCCGCTGTCGATGTCCTCCAACCCGGCAATGGCACGCAGCGTGGTGGTCTTGCCGCATCCCGACGGTCCCAGCAGCACGACGAACTCGCCCGCCCGGATCTCGAGGTTGAGCTTCCGGATGATGTAGTTGTCGCCGAAGTACTTCTCGACGTCGCGCAGGATGATGTCAGACATGGGGGCGGCTGCGGTGACTCATGAGTTCGCGACTCGGGACTCGTGATGCGTCCACCAAGTGAAGAGGTGAAAAGGTGAAAAGGTGAATAGCAGCCCCGGATGCAAAGCAAGCTGGACAACGTCGTACACTTGCGCGTGCGACGAGCCGGACCCATTGGTCTGCCCATTGTCTTGACCTGTTCACCTCTTCACCTTTTCACCTCTTCACCTTTTCACCTGTTCACCCTTTCACCGCAAATACGGCGCCAGCGCCGTCCATTTCGATCATGCCCATCTTGAGCCGCCCCATCACTCCTCCTCCGGCAGCGGCTTGACGTGCGAGAACACCGAAAAGCCGACCAGGCCCACCAGCGTGATGGTGATGCCGTACGCGTGCAGTGTATTACTCCAGGGCTGACACAACGCCACAATGCCGAGCACCATCAACCACATCGAGCCGGGCTCAAGGTATTTGTTGCTGACTTGTCTGAAAGTCATGACGGCCGTGATTGGTGACTTCGTGCACCAGGTGAAAAGGTGAAGAGGTGAAAAGGTGAATAACAGCCCGGAATGCGAGGTGAGCGGGCCCTCATCGCGCACCTTGGATTGCGATGAGCGATATTCTCTGATGTATCCATTGCCCTCACTTGTTCACCTCTTCACCT
>JBGQKF010000588.1:0-2503 GCA_041499435.1 Gammaproteobacteria bacterium | reverse complement strand
GTACGCTGCCATCGACTACGTACAAATTCTCCATGCCGTGCACGCGGCCGTCCGCATTCACCACCGAGGTCGTGGGATCATTGCCGGCGACGAGCGTTCCGCATGCGTGCGCGGTACCGGTCAGCGGAATCGACTTGGTCACTGGCAAATAGCCCAGTTTGACGAGTTGCTTGCGCAGCGTCGACACCAGACGGCGATGCTCGATCGTCGCTTCGGGAATGCGCCGCATATCGTGGTCGATCTGCGGGCGCGGCGGCCACCCGCCCGCCTGCAGCACGCGGTTGTCGCGATGCGACCCATCCTCGGTCTGCAAGAACAGCCCCAGCGCGCGTTTTGCAAACAGACGCACCAGGGTTTTGGGCACGAACGCCGGCGCCTGCGTCAGGATGATGTCGCGCGCGAGGCTTCCACCCAGGGTCTGCAAGGTGCTGTGCGGGAAATCCTCGTGCGTGAGCAGCAGCGTCTTGGAGAGCACATCGTTCATCGGCCGATGCGAGAACGCGAGCATCGCGGTCAAGACGTGGAACTTGTAGTTGCGGCCTACGTTGCGCGCTGCCGGCAGCTCGTTCTCCAGGCCGCTGCGCTCGAGATACGATTGCAGCAAACGCGGGCTGTGCAAGGCGCCGGCGGCGAGGAGCACGGTATCGGCCTGGTAGCGCATTCCGTCCTCGCATTGCACACCGGCAATGCGCAGCGGCGCGCCTACGGCCGGCGTCAGCGAGTGCACCGCCTGGCCGGTCACGATCGTGAGATTGCGCTGATCGCGCACCCGATCGAACAGGCAGGTTTCGGCATCGCTCTTCAAGCCGCGCACCGACGCGAACGCATCGAAGTGTTCGGCTTCCTCCGGATAATCCAGAATATCTGCGTTCAAACCCACCATTAAAGTCTGCTTGGTCCAGCGGCCATCGAGCGCATGCAGCCCGGACACGAGGCGGGCCAGTGCCGGCTCGGGAGCGAACGGACGCACACCGAGCAACCGCTCCGCTTCGTCATAGAACGGCGCAAGGTCGTGGTAGCCGATGGGCCACGGCAGGCAACCATATGCTGTGTCGGCTTCGAATTCATGCGGCGCGAAGCGCAGCAGCGCAGCGCCGTACCACTTGGTCTTGCCGCCGAGATTGAAGTGCTCTTCAGGGACGAGGATCTCGCCGTGCCGGTCGACCCAGCGCTCGGTGCTCAGGAACGCGCCGCGGCGCATGACCGTGTCGACATCGAGCGTGCTGCCGTCGCGCGGGAGCGGCATGCCCTTCTCGATCACGAGCACGCGCTTGCCGGTCTGCGCCAGGTGGTAAGCCGCCGCCGCGCCGCCTGCGCCAGAGCCGATGATGATCACGTCGTAGTCCATGTGCCGCTCCTGTGTCTGAAAGATTTTTGGCGGCTTTGACTACTGCACCAGCATCACCGCATGTCCGTCCGGATCCTTCACCATCAGCGCCTTGCTCCACGCTTCGCCGGCTACCGCAACCGGCTCGGGTGAAATGAAGCTCACGCCGTGACTCTCCAGCTTCGCGGCGAGCGCATCCAGATCGTCCACCTCGACCACGGTGCGCGTCAGCACCAGGTCGTTGGGTCGCAGCGCGCTGGGTGATGAACGTCCGCCCGACGGGGTTACGTACTGCAGAAACTCCAGGCCCGGGCTCCCCTCGCGCTCTGGGCGCAGACCGGTGATGCGCACCACTGCGCCGAATGCGTTGTCGAGCTGCTCCTGTGTCATGCCGGTATTGACGGAACCGCCAGCCACTGAGAGCCCGATCAGGTCGCGATAGAACGCGGTGCTGCGCTCGGTGTTGGCGATGCCGATCGCGGAGTGGTCGATCCCCAGAAACAATCTGCCGGCCTCGTGCCATTTGGCGCGACCCTTGTCCGGCGGGAACCACAACAGCTCGAGCGGATGACCATCTGGATCCTTGAACTTGTACGCCTTGATCCCAGCGGCGGCGCGGTTCGATTCGGGAATGGTCTGCGGGGCGCTGGAAATGCTCTGCAACCCGAACGGGCGCAGGTGCTCGTAGGCCTTGTCCATGTCGCTGACCACGATCGCGAAGTGCTGGAACCACAGATCGTTGGAGCGGCTATCCACCGGGATCGGCTGGCCGCCGGGCGCGACGTACTGCTCGAGCTCGATCTTCTCGTCTCCGAGCTGCAGCGTCGCGGCGCGCACACGGGTGCCGAACACGCCGGTCAGATAGTCGAAGTTGCGATCGCTGATCACACGCTCTCCCACCTTCTTGAAACCGAGCGCCTGCTCGTAGAACGTGACGACGTTGTCGAGATTGGAAACCGTCAGCGTGAAACCGCGGATCTCACGCGCACCGGCGAACACGGTGCTAGCGAGCAGCGAGAGCGCGAGAGCGAGGACCAGCAGCATGAGCTGGTCGGTGGAGATGCGGAAGCGGGACATGAGCGTGCTCCTTAGTGTCTTTATGGACTACCAACATCAGTGAAGAGTGAAGGGTGATCCCCCTCACCCTGCCCTCTCCCCCAGTGACGGGGGAGAGGG
>JBGQKF010000587.1:0-2522 GCA_041499435.1 Gammaproteobacteria bacterium | reverse complement strand
CGTCGTTTAGCATGCGCTTCGATGCGATGCATGCGGTCACCGGGCCGTATGCCAAGGCCATTTTCGAAGCCAGGCTCGGCGCGCCGGCGGGAAGCGTGATCAATGCGGTGCCGCTGCCGGACTTCGGCGGCGGGCATCCCGATCCCAATCCGGTTTATGCGCATGAGCTGATGGAGCTGATGTTCGGCGATGCCGCGCCGGATTTCGGGGCAGCGTCGGACGGCGATGGCGATCGCAACATGATCGTCGGCGCCCGCTTCGTGGTCACGCCCAGCGACAGCCTCGCGGTGTTGGCGGCTAATGCGCAGCTCGTGCCGGGATACGCGCAGGGCTTGAAAGGAGTGGCGCGCTCGATGCCGACCAGCCGCGCGGTCGATCGCGTGGCGCAAGCGCAGGGGATCGCGTGCTTTGAGACGCCCACGGGCTGGAAGTTCTTCGGCAATTTGCTCGACGCCGGCAAAGCGACTTTGTGCGGAGAGGAGAGCGCCGGCACCGGCTCCGATCACGTGCGCGAAAAAGACGGCGTATGGGCGGTGCTGTTCTGGTTGAACATTCTGGCGGTCGAGCGCAAGCCGGTTGCGCAGATCCTGCGCAATCATTGGGCGCGTTACGGGCGCAACTATTATTCCCGGCACGATTACGAGGCCGTGGACGCGGATGCGGCGGTGAAACTCATTGCCGACCTGCGCGCCGGGCTGTCGGGCCTTCCGGGCAAACGCTTCGGTGGACAGACCGTGGATCGCGCGGACGATTTTGCATACACCGATCCGATCGATCAGTCGGTGTCGACGAAGCAGGGGATCCGCGTCGAGTTCAGCGACGGCTCGCGCATCGTGTATCGGTTGTCGGGCACTGGCACCGAGGGTGCGACATTGCGCGTGTACATCGAGCGCTTCGAGCCCGATCCCGCGAAGCACGCCATCGAGACGCAAGAGGCGCTCGCCGGCTTGATCGCGGCCGCCGATGAGATCGCCGGCATCAAGGCTCGCACCGGACGAGACAAGCCGACTGTTGTGACGTGAGCAACAGTCGGTGCGGGGTCGACCACCAGGCCCGTCGCCCCATTCGGTGATGACCCCCAACTTCCTGGGCATCGACGTCGGCACCTCCGCGGTGAAGGCGCTGCTCGTCGACCCAGCCCAGCGCGTCATCGCACAATCATCGCAGCCGCTTCAGATCTCGCGGCCGCACCCGCTCTGGTCGGAGCAGAATCCGCAGGACTGGTGGGCCGCAGTGGAGCGGGTGGTGGCTGCATTGCGTCAGTCTGCACCGCGCGAGTTTGCAGCGGTGCAGGCGCTGGGCCTGTCCGGTCAGATGCACGGTGCGGTTCTGCTCGATCGCGATGGCGCTGTGCTGAGGCCTGCGATCCTGTGGAACGATGGGCGCGCACAGGCGGAGTGCGAGATCCTGGAGCGCTCGGTTCCGCACCTGGGCCGGGTTGCAGGGGTCCCCGCAATGCCGGGCTTCACTGCCCCTAAGCTCATGTGGGTCGCGCGCCACGAACCGGAAATCTTCGCGCACGTGCACACCGTCTTATTGCCGAAGGACTATGTGCGCTGGCGCCTGACCGGCGAGCTCATCACCGATTGCTCGGACGCAGCGGGCACTCTGTGGCTGGATCAGGCGCAGCGCGCGTGGTCGGAGCCCATCCTGAGTGCAACCGGGTTGTCGAGCGCGCAAATGCCGCGCGCACTGGAAGGGTCTGCGGCGGCCGGGCGGCTGCATCCCGACATCGCGCGTGCATGGGGTCTTGCGCCGGAGGTCATTGTTGCTGGCGGTGCGGGCGATGCGGCCGCGGGTGCGGTGGGCATCGGTGCAGTCAACGAGCACGATGCGTTCGTGTCGCTGGGCACGTCAGGGCAGTACTTCGTATCGACGTCGACGTATCGTCCGTATCCGGAGGCGTTCATTCACGCGTTTTGTCATGCGCTGCCAGGCCGCTGGTTTCAAATGGCGGCGATGCTCAACGGCGCAAGTTGCCTGGCATGGGCCGCGCGGTTGCTGACCGAAGTGGATATCGATGCGCTGCTTGCCCGAGTAGCAGTCGGTTATCGCGGCCCGGGTAAGGTGATCTTCCTACCCTATCTCACAGGAGAACGTACTCCGCACAACGATCCGCACGCCCGCGGCGTGTTTTTCGGGATGGATGCAGACAGCAGTGCAACGACGCTCGTTCAAGCGGTACTGGAAGGCGTGGCGCTCAGCATTGCGCAAGCGCAGGATTTGCTTGCGCAGGCCGGTACACAGGTGTCACGCGTCGCCGCCATCGGCGGCGGCAGCCGCAGCCAGTTCTGGATGCGCATTCTGGCGAATGCACTCGATCGTCCAGTCGTGCTCTATCGCGAAAGTGCGCAAGGTCCTGCGTTCGGTGCGGCGCGCCTAGCGCGGTTGGCAGCGACGGGCGAAAGTGTGGAGAGCGTGTGCGCGGCTCCAATGACTGCGGAAGTAATCGAGCCTGAGCGGTCGTTGGTGGATGCGTATAGAGAGATGGGAGAGCGATTCAGGCGCTTGTATCGGGTGGT
>JBGQKF010000586.1:0-2532 GCA_041499435.1 Gammaproteobacteria bacterium | reverse complement strand
TACTTGATCACTGCCATGGGGGTCGAGCCGGCGCGCACGCTCATGATCGGCGACACGACGCACGATCTGCTGATGGCGCGTAACGCCGGTGTCGATGCCGTGGCGGTCGCTTATGGCGCACACCCACGTGAGATGCTGGTCGGTGAGAATCCGCTGGCCTGTCTATCTTCTTTTGCAGAGCTCACGCAATGGATCGAAACGCACGCCTGATCTGCGCGGCGGCGCATGTGGAGGAGGGCCGCAGGGGCATACGGTTCACGGTGCAGCGCTATGGTCGCAACGAGCCTGCATTCATGGTGCGCTATGACGGGCGTTTGTACGCTTATCTCAACCGCTGCGCGCACGTGCCGGTCCAGCTCGACTGGATGGAGGGTGAGTTCTTCGATATCTCGGGTTTATACTTGGTTTGCTCCACACATGGTGCAGCGTACCTGCCTCACAGCGGTCGGTGCATATCGGGGCCGTGCAGCGGGCGCAGCCTGGTGCGGCTCACCGTCGAAGAGCGCGACGGGAATGTCTACTTGATCGAGCAGGAAGGGGTAAACGGGTGAGCGAACCGACGGCGGGCAGCGGCGAGAATTGGGAACGGCAGGTCCTGGAGCGGTTGGTCCGCTCGGTGCTCGACGAGCAGCGCCGTACGCGGAACTGGGGCATCTTTTTCAAGATCCTGGGCTTCATCTATCTGTTTGCGCTGCTGTTCCTCGGGCTTGGCTGGATCGGCACCACAGACAAGGCGCTTAGCGGCCGGCACACGGCTCTGGTCGACCTGAATGGTGTCATCGCTCACGACTCTCCAGCGAGTGCCGAGCGTATCAACACCGGTCTGCAGGATGCGTTCAAAGATCGCAATACCGCCGGCGTGATCGTACGCGTCAACAGCCCGGGTGGCAGCCCGGTCCAGGCGGGACAGATCAACAATGAGATGCGTCGCCTGCGCGGGCTACATCCGCAGATTCCTCTGTATGTCGTCGTCGAAGACATCTGCGCATCCGGCGGGTACTACGTCGCCGTAGCGGCAGACCGGATCTATGTGGATCCAGCCAGCGTCGTGGGCTCGATCGGCGTGCTGATGAATGGCTTCGGATTCACCGGCACGATGGAAAAGCTCGGTGTAGAACGCCGGCTGATCACCGCGGGCGAGAACAAGGGCTTCCTTGACCCGTTCTCGCCGCTCAATATCCAGCAGAAAGCGTACGCAGAGAAGATGCTGACAGAGATCCATCGCCAGTTCATCGATGTGGTAAAGCAGGGACGTGGCGATCGCCTCAAATCCACTCCGGAGCTGTTCAGCGGCCTGGTGTGGACCGGCCAGAAGAGTATCGAGCTCGGTCTCGCGGACGCCCTTGGCAGCGTGGATTACGTAGCCCGCGAAGTGATCAAGGCGGAGCAGGTGGTCGATTTCACTCCGAAGGAAAACCTCGCCGAGCGCTTCGCGCGCCGCTTCGGGGGCGCGACCGCGGAGGCATTGCTGCGTGCGACGTCTTTCCAGTCGATGCGCTGAACGCTGAGCCCTGGGCCTGCAGCAGAAACACGGTCGGACGCCGATTGATATCAGGCACTGCCGCTTTCCAGCGCGCCACCGCCTGCGTGCGCACGCTCTCGCCCGCCAACGTCAGATCGGTCGCGAGACAAAGCAGCGTCTCGGCTGCGCATGTGCGAAGCAGCGTCTCCAGCAATTGATTGTTCCGGTACGGCGTCTCGATGAAGATCTGCGTGGCGGCGTCGCGGCGCGAGCGATCTTCGAGCTCCATGAGGGCGGCGGCTCGGGCGTGGTCCTGGACCGGCAGGTAACCGTGGAAACAGAATCGTTGCCCGTTCAATCCGGAAGCGGCCAGCGCCAGCAGCAGAGACGAAGGGCCCACCAGCGGGACCACGCGCACGCCGTGCGCATGCGCAGCCGCAATCAGCTCAGCGCCTGGATCCGCGATCGCTGGATAGCCTGCCTCCGACAGCAGCCCGATGCGTGCGCCTGCCAGCAACGGCGCGAGCAGCTCGGGAAGCTGCGCGACATCGGTATGTTCGTTGAGGGTGTGAATTTCGATCTGCGCAAGCGGCTGGTTCATCCCGACCGACTTGAGAAACGCCCGCGCGCTCTTGGCGTCTTCGGCGATGAAGCCTTCGAGACTGCGGACCGTCGCAAGCACCGCGTCGGGCAACACGGTGACCGTACCGGAATCGCCGAGAGGCGCAGGAATGATGAAGAGAGCTCCCGGGCTCAAGCGGGTCTCGCGTTCGCGGCCAGCACGTCCAGACCGAATCGCTGGAGCATTGAGGTGAGCGCGATCAGAGGCAGACCGATCAATGCCGTGGGATCTTCGCCTGCGATGCGCTCGAGCAGCACGATGCCGAGCCCCTCCGACTTTGCGCTGCCGGCGCAGTCATACGGGTGCTCCAGCTCGAGATAGGCTTCGATCTGCGCGCCGGTCATTGTTCTGAAGCGCACCACGGTAGGCACAATAGCGGTGAGCATCTCGCCGGAGGACGAACGCAGCAGCGCTACGGCCGTGTGAAATACGACTTCGCGCCCACTGG
>JBGQKF010000585.1:0-2534 GCA_041499435.1 Gammaproteobacteria bacterium | reverse complement strand
CTGATCGCCAATGTGCAGAAGAGTGCACCGGTTCATACGCCCGCCAAGCGCGCGCAGACTAAAGCTGAACGCATGCTCAACGAAGCGGACAGCCTCACCTTGTTGCAGCGGTATGGCGTGCCCGTGATCGCTCATCAGCTCTGTCGCACAGTCGATGAAACGGCGCGCGCGCTGACCGCGTTCGGTGCGCCGGTCGCGCTGAAAGGCTGCTCAGCGGACATCGTACACAAGACCGAGTTCGGCCTGGTGCAGCTCAATTTGCGCACAGCGGAAGAGGTGCGGGCGTCCTTCGATCGCATGCGTGCTGCGATCGAGCAGCAGCAGGCCCGCTTCGACGGTGTGATCGTGGCGCAGATGGCCTCAGGGCGGCGCGAGCTGATGATCGGTGCACGTGTCGATCCGGTGTTCGGTCCGGTGGTGGTGCTGGGCGACGGCGGCAAATATGTCGAGGCGCTGCCCGATGTGCAATTGCTGCTGCCGCCGTTTACCATGGAAGACGTGAGGCGCGCGCTGGCCCGACTGCGAATCGCGCCGCTCTTCGACGGGGTACGCGGTGAGGCGCCGCTCGATGTGGACGCTTTCTCCAGCGCCGCGGAAGCCGTCGGCCGATTGATGCTCGATGCATCCGCGGGCGTCACCAATCTCGACCTCAATCCGATGATCGTCGGCAGCAGGGGTGAGGGCTGCCGGGCGGTCGATGCGGTCGTGTACGTCTCCCGCTGATGCGTTAGTCCATTACCAAGACGAGACTGCAGCATGCCTGACGCGAATGAAGCCCGAAACATTGCCACCGTGCAGCGCTACTTCGACGGCTGCACCTCCGGTGACCTGGATACGCTGCGGAGCACCTTGGCGGTGGACGTCGTGCACTACTTTCTGCCGAGGAACCTCGCGCCGATTCGCGGCGCAGAGCATCTCGCGCGCCACTGGCGCAAGTTCAAGCAGGTGCTGAATCCCGTCTGGAATATCGATCGTATCGTCGCTCAGGGCGAGCTGGTGGTGAGCGAATGGAGCTGCATCTGGACGCCGCAGGGGAGCGAGCGGCGCATCATGATGCGGGGAAGCGAGTGGTATGTGATGCGCGATGGCGTCATCGCCGAGATCCGCGCGTACTTTCTCCACGATGATACGCAAGACACCGAGCTCACCGGCTTTCCGTATTCGGATCGAGGCTATCTGCTGCATCCCGGGTGAAAGTCGCAGCCGTGATGCTTGCGGATTAGACGCGTATCGTCAGCGTCTGCAGGCCTTTCCTGGCAGAATTCTCCGGATGGGCACGCAAATGACCTACGGGATCGAAGTCAGCAGGGTAGCCGGCGCATTGGGCGCCGAGCTCTCAGGAGTGGACTTGTCCCAGCCGCTCGATGGACCGACCACTGCGGTGATCTGCACTGCGCTGCTCGAGCACCTGGTGATCTTCTTTCATGGGCAGGAGCTCACCTCGGAACAATTCCTGCGCTTTGCGCGCACGATGGGCGAGCCGCAGCACTATCCTCTGCTGAAAGGACTTCCCGGGTATCCTGAGATCACCGAGGTTCAAAAGCTCGAGCACGAGCGGGTCAACTTCGGCGGCATCTGGCATTCGGACACCACCTACCTGGAACGCCCGCCGATGGGTTCCATGCTCTATGCCCGGGAGGTGCCGCCATTCGGCGGCGATACGCTGTTCGCCAACCAATATCTCGCATTCGAGACCTTGTCAGCCGGGATGCAGCGCATGCTCGACGGCATGAGCGCGATCAGCAGCTCGGCGAAGGCCGATGCTACGAAGACACGCGAGGATCGCGTGCGTATGCAAGGGCGGGCGGACGCCAGAACCGAGTATTTCGCCGAGCATCCGGTGGTGCGCACACATCCGGAAACGGGGCGCAAGGCGCTCTATGTGAACATCGCACACACCGTGCGTTTCAAGGATATGACCGAAGAGGAAAGCGCACCGCTGCTCGCGTTCCTGTTCCAGCATCAGACTCGCCCCGAGCTCACTTGTCGCTTTCGCTGGCGCGTCGGGTCGCTCGCCTTCTGGGACAACCGCTGTGTGCAGCACAATCCGGTCAACGACTATCACGGCTACCGCCGCGTCATGCATCGCATTACGCTGGCCGGCGACACACCGCGCTAGCCGGATATTTTTCCACCATTATCACCGGCGCCGCGCGCCTGGAATAAGGAGAAACGATGAGCCCGCCGCTGCTGCA
The DNA here is from genome assembly GCA_041499435.1 of Gammaproteobacteria bacterium. Classification (GTDB taxonomy): domain Bacteria; phylum Pseudomonadota; class Gammaproteobacteria; order Burkholderiales; family SHXO01; genus SHXO01. The sequence continues at coordinate 339 of JBGQKF010000585.1, read as the reverse complement.
GACCACCATCGTCGGAAGCCTGCCGAAGCCCTCTTGGCTGGCGCAACCCGGCAAGCTATGGGCGCCGTGGGCGCTGGAGGGCGCTGTCTTAGAGGAGGCCAAGCGTGACGCGACGCGGCTGGCGATCCGCGATCAGGAGCGTGCCGGCATCGATATCGTGAGCGATGGCGAACAGTCCCGGCGCCATTTCGTAACCGGCTATCTGGAACATCTGCAAGGCATCGATAACGAGCATCTGGAGACCGTGCGCATCCGGCAGCGCTACGATGCGAAGGTGCCGCAAGTGGTCGCGCCGATTGCACGTCCGCACCCGGTGCATTCGGAGGACGCGCGCGTGCT
>JBGQKF010000584.1:0-2534 GCA_041499435.1 Gammaproteobacteria bacterium | reverse complement strand
TCTTCAGATCCGGAAAATCGCTGAGCAACGGGTAAGGCAGCTGCAGCGACTCGGCAAACATTTTCTGCGAGAAGGGATGGTTGGTGCTGATGCCCAGGATCTGCACGTTCAGCGCCTGGAACTTGTTGTAATCGGCCTTCCTCGCAGACAGGTTCGCGCCGCAGACCGGAGCGAAGTCCGACCCGTAGAACTCCAGAAGGACGCGCTGCTTGCCGCGGAACTGGCTCAAAGTGACCTTCTCTCCCGTGGAGCTGGGCAGCGAGAAGTCCGGTGCGCGCTCGCCAACCTCCAGTGCCATCGCCGCCCCTCCTCCAATCAACGTGTTGACCGAACACATCGCGAACACCAAAAAGCACCGCATACGTTTGAACAGCATTTGAACCTCCTCAATGCAAAGTTATTGAACGAATCGATTGGCTCGATACATGGCCTCAGGCGCAAGCACGAGACCGAGCGTTCGTGCCGTCTTCAGGTTCACTACGAGCTCGACATCCCGGTTGATCTCGACCGGAATCTCGGCTGGATCGGTCCCGTGCATGATCTTGTCCACGAGGCGTGCGGCCATGTGGCCAGAGGCGTACAAATCAGGGCCATAGCTGGCGAGTGCCCCGCGATCCACCCAGAATGCCGACTCGTACATCGCGGGAAGGCCCAATCGAGAGGTAGCCTGCTGAATGAGATCAGGCAGGTTCAGCGCACAGCACCGCGGGGCGAGCACGCCATCGATCTTGCTGGCATGCAGTGTCGCAAGCACTGCCTGCGTCTCCGCCTCGTTATGCACCGCACGTGCGATCAGCGTGACACCCAGGCGGCGTGCCGCCTGCTGAAGCGCCTTCGCCTCCGTCGTGGCGTAGCGGTCCGTGGCGCTGTAGAGAAACAGGACCCGCTTCAAACGAGGCAGCATGCTGCGGAACATTTCCAGGCGCTTTGGTCCGAGCTCGAGATGCAGATCAGCGACACCGGTCAGGTTGCCGCCTGGCCTCGAGAAGCTTTGGATCAGGCCTTGCTCCACAGGATCGCCCAGAGCGGTGCTGACGATCGGAATTCGCTCGGTCGCCTGTCGCGCCGCCTGCGCGCTATCCTCATGATCGACCAGAATGATGTCCACGCCATCGCTCACCAACTGGCGGGCCGCGCCGAGCAGTGCGGTGACATCACCCTGGGTGAAGCGCACGCCGATGACGAAATCTTCGTTCTCCAGATAACCCAGCTCTCGCAAGCCCTCGCGCAGGCCAACGACTTGCGGAGTGGGCCCCCATGAGGCGTTGAGCGCGCCGATCAGGACGGGCCGGTCGCGCTTCGCCAATGGCGTCTCGCAGATAAGCAGTCCACACACCAATAGCAGCGCAGCCAGAGTTAGCTTGCTCAGAGTGCGTCGCTCCGCGGCTGCGGCGCCCGATGCGGCTCGCTGTGTCGAAGCGATCATCGCGCGGGTTGGTCCCTGGGAAGGATGAGCGACGCTCCGGACAGATCGACCGGCAGGATCTCGAACAGCAGATGCGTGCAGAGCTCGCCGGACTTATTGTTGACGCGATGGCTGATATCCCCGGTCTCGAAGAAGAAGTCGCCGGCCCGATAGCAACACGACACGATGGCGATACCGCGCTTGACGATCATGGTCCCCTCCGTCTTCAGTGCAAATCGTAACCCGAGTCTAAGCGCACCGGAGGTCGGGTCAAGTACGAAATAGATAGTTGATCGCTCACACGCAGACTAGGGCGTGTTAACACTATCGCTCATTTGTATGGCATACTGCGCGGATGGAACTCAACGAAGCGCAGTACCAACAAATCGAGCACTGTTTGCCGAAACAACGTGGCAACGTCAGCCATACGAATCTGCTGGTGCTCAATGCGATCTTGTACGTGGCCGAGCATGGCTGCAAGTGGCGCGGTCTGCCCACGCGGTTCGGCAATTGGCACACGATCTATACCCGGATGAATCGCTGGACCAAGAGTGGCGTACTGGATCGGATTTTTGAACAATTGCAGCATGCTCAGATCGTGCGGATCAGGATCGAAGCGGTGAGTCTGGACAGCACTGTGGTCAAAGTGCATCCCGATGGGACCGGGGCGCTAAAAAAAACGGCCCGCAAGCCATCGGCAAGTCGCGCGGGGGATGGACCACCAAGATTCATATGGTTGCCGCGGATGCTCGAACGGCCATAACGTTTGCCTTGTCCCCAGGAGAGGCACACGATGCTCCAGAAGGGCGAGAGCTGTTGCGCAAGCTGGGCGAGGCAAAGTGGCCTATCCACCTGATCATGGATCGCGCGTATGAGGGCGATGAAACTCGACAACTGGCGCTCGAACTCAATTTTATTCCGGTGGTTCCGCCCAAGAGCAATCGAGTCGATCCGTGGGAATACGATCGGGCTATGTACAAGCGACGCAATGAGATAGAGCGATTGTTCCGGCGTCTAAAGGGCTTTCGACGCATCTTCTCGCGATTCGAGAAACTCGATGTCATGTTTGTCGGCTTTATCCTATTTGCCCTGATTGTCGACGGACTTCGTTAGTGTTAACACGCCCTAG
>JBGQKF010000583.1:0-2540 GCA_041499435.1 Gammaproteobacteria bacterium | reverse complement strand
ACCTTTCCTTCGGGCCAGCTGGTCGCGCTGCTCGGGCCTTCGGGCTGCGGCAAGACCACACTCCTGCGCGTCATCGCTGGGCTGGAGACGCCGGATCGTGGAAGCGTGTTGTTCCATGGCGAGGACGCATCGAACCAGAATGTGCGTGAACGGCAAGTCGGATTCGTCTTCCAGCACTATGCGCTGTTTCGACACATGAGCGTGTTCGAGAATGTGGCGTTCGGACTGCGCGTGAAGCCGCGCGCAGTGCGCCCGAGCAAGAAGGAAATCCGCGACAAGGTGTACGCACTGCTCAAACTGGTACAGCTTGATTTCCTGGCCGATCATTATCCGCATCAGCTCTCCGGCGGACAGCGGCAGCGCATCGCGCTGGCGCGCGCACTCGCCGTCGAGCCCAAGGTCCTGCTGCTCGACGAGCCGTTCGGGGCGCTGGATGCCAAAGTGCGCAAGGAGCTGCGCCGTTGGCTGCGCCGGCTGCACGACGAGTTGCACGTCACCAGCATCTTCGTGACGCACGATCAGGAGGAGGCGCTCGAGGTCGCCGATCGCGTCGTCCTGATGAACCAAGGTCAGGTCGAGCAGGTGGGCACGCCGGAGGAGGTCTACGAGAACCCGGCATCGCCTTTCGTCTACAGCTTCCTCGGCACTGTGAATGTATTCCATGGACGCGCCAGCGACGGCCAGTTGCACCTGGGTCCGGTGGCGATCGATGCGCCCGAGCACAGCGACGTGAAAGACACCCCGGCGATCGCGTACGCGCGTCCGCATGAGATCGAGATCGAGCGGTTTTCGCCGGGCGGCGAGGGCATCCCCGCGCATCTCAGCCGGATTCTCATAGTCGGCCCCACGGCGCGGCTCGAGCTGGAGCGCGACGATTCCGGTCAGGTCGTGGAGGCAGAGCTTCCTGCAGAGCGCGTGCGCAGCCTCAAGCTCAAGCAGGGTGAGATGGTGCTGATTCGCCCGAGCAAGATGCAGGTGTTCCTCGACCGAAAACTCGAGCCCGATGATGTGGCACTGCCCGAGCCTGCGGCTGAAGTGATCCCGGCGTTTGGAACGATTCTCTGGTGACCTCTACACTGCGGTCATTCTGACTCAGTGGGCAGCATTTTTTTGGCTCGACGCGGGAGCTGATTCTCGCACGATCACCTGAGCTCGTCCGCCCCGGTCAGTCGATGCCGCCTCGCGCTTGCGGCACTTCACTCTCTCCCCAGTTCAGCGCCGGATTGCGAGCGTCATCTCGGTGGCGCTGTCTCCCAAGCTGGAAGCTACGATGACGGGATTCTTCGCCCATTCCGAGACGCTTCTGCGCAGCGCTGAGCAACCCCTCAGTGATGACTGAACCACGCACCGCGGCCAATTGGCAGCGCCAGGAGTTGCTGAGCCTGCTTTCCACTTCGGGATCACTCGCCGGTCTCTGTATCACTGTGGTCGCGCTGATGAACACCTTCGGCAAGACGCACGCCGAAGTTTCCATCGTTGACGACATGCTTGCCATGTGCGCAGGTGCGTTTCTTTTGTGCATTTACCTCATATTCTGCATCGCAGACCACTGATAGCAATTATCGCCATTCTCATCCTGTTGGTGGCCGGGGTCGATTTCTGGACTCCCGCTGATCTCATTGAAGCCATCCTTTTCACCATCCCGCTGGTTTTGTGCGCCACGCAACGCTCGCGGCGTCTGCTTTGGAGCGCAGCGATCGCTGCTGTCCTCCTCACTGCGGCGGCGCAGTTATGGGGTGTCGCCGGAGTCGATCCCCCGCGCGCGTGGATCTCGTAGGTAAATCGTGGGCTTGTCATCGCCAGCCTCCTTACTCTGGCGACATTCATCGACCTTTGGATCATAAAAGCGCGAAGGGCCGAAAGTTCAGCCGCGAAGTCGCGGAACCCCGGATCGCGATTGTCAGCCGTTTGCAAGCCGACTCTTGTATCTTGTGGGTGAAAGACAATGGAATTGGCTTCGACATGCGATATCGCGACCGCATTTTGAGATGTTCCAGCGGTTAAATCGCGCAGAAGACTATTCTGGAACCGGCGTCGGCCTCGCCATCGTCCGTAGCGCCATGAAGCGTAAGATCTCAGGCTTTGAAGTACTCCGTCAGCTTAAACAGCACACAAAGTGTCGCTCTATCCCGGTCGTCATTCTTACTTCATCCAATCGAGCGTCGGACTTGCAGAACGCTTATCAGGCTGGGGCCAACTCGTACTTGGTCAAGCCCGTTGACTTCGAAGCATTCATGGCGATGGTCGGGACGCTACATAGTTACTGGTGCAGTCTTAATACACTGCCGAAAGGGGCTGAAGACTAGCGCTTCTGGCGGCGACACGCCGCGCTGAAGTGCACCATCAGTGCTGAAGCACCTGTGTGGCCCGCCCGGGAACACTTTGTTACCAAAACCTCGCTCCGTGAAATCTCCCGGTTACATGACTTGAGTCTAATGGCGATAACGAGGAGCGCCGTCACCGCGCTCTCGGGGTGGCCACGCCGAACCATTTTCGCAAGGAGGCCTTCTCAATGGATGGAATGATGAAGCTGAGGTTGT
>JBGQKF010000582.1:0-2543 GCA_041499435.1 Gammaproteobacteria bacterium | reverse complement strand
CGGCACCTCGATGTAGACCAGATCGCCCAGTCGATCCTGAGCGTGCCAGGTTATGCCCACGCTCACCGTGCCATCGCCTTCGAGTCTCGCCCACTCGTGAGTATCGCTGTAACGCAGGGCGGGTGGGACATTCATGTCATCTCCTGAAGTCGTTTTCACTTAAACGGCGAGGTCGATCAGAGGCCTGCCTCTGCGCACGAAGGGGTATTTTACAACCTTGGCGGCGAGCCACTTGTCGCGAATTTGCACCTCGACGTCGTGCCCGGGCTGCACACCGATCGGCACGCGGGCGAGCGCGATCGAGCGCGCGAGCGTTGGCGAGAATGTCCCACTCGTCACGATGCCATCGCCGTGCCGGGTGCGTACCGTCTGATGGCTGCGCAGCACACCCTTGTCGAGCAACAGCAGACCGACCAGCTGAGCGCGTTGCGGGCGGGCTGCCAGCGCATCACGTCCGATGAAAGCGCGCGGCGTGCTGAGATCGACTGTCCAACTGAGCCCGGCTTCCAATAATATAACGCTCTCGTCCATGTCCTGCCCGTAAAGATTCATTCCCGCTTCCAGGCGCAGCGTGTCGCGTGCGCCGAGACCGCACGGTGCAACAGCGTGCGCGAGCAGATCACGCCAGAGGCTTGCAGCGTGCTCGACCGGGATCATGACTTCGAATCCATCCTCGCCTGTGTAGCCGGTGCTTGCCACAGTGAGCTCGTGACCGTCAGCCTCCACCCGCGCAGCCCGGAACGGCTCGAGCGCTTCGGTGAGCCCACGGGTAGACGGCCGAGCGTCCCAGAACCGGGTTTTGGCCGACGGCCCCTGCACAGCAATGATTGCCAGGTCACGACGCGGTTGCATCCGGACTTGGGCATCGATCACGTCACGCTGCTGTGAAATCCAGGTCACGTCTTTCTGTGCAGTGCCCGCGTTGACAACCATACGGAAGAAGTCGTCTGCGAACCGATAGACGATCAGATCGTCCAGCACGCCGCCGTCTTCGCTCAGAAGACACGAGTACAGCGCCTTGCCGGGTACCTTGAGGCGCGCGACATCGTTTGCCAGCAGCGTCTGCAGAAACCGCCGTGCGCCAGCGCCACTGAGGTCGATCACGAGCATGTGGGAGACGTCGAACATGCCGGCATCGTTGCGCACGCGATGATGCTCGTCGAGCTGCGATCCGTAGTGCAGCGGCATCTCCCAGCCGCCAAAATCGACCAGCCGCGCACCGAGTGCGCGATGCTCGTCATAGAGCACGGTCCGGTTGAGCTGATCCGAGTTCATGCGAAGAACAGGTATAGACGATAGCCGGTAGGCTTGATGTTCGAGGTATCCAGGTAGAGCTTCACCAGGATCTCCTGATTCGGTCCGACGCTCACGGGCTGCTCCGTGGACTTGTCGAGATACTGCGCAGGATAGAACACTTTGCGGGCGGCCGTTTGATTCAACGCGTCGGTGAGCGTGACTTCGAGAAGCGGCAGGTCCTGCGCGACTGGAGCGCGATTGCGGATGGTCGCCGTCAGCAGCACCTCGCCAGGACGCGCTGGATTGAGGACCTGCATATCCGAGGCCTCGATGAACAGTTGATCGGGGAGGCGAGCCAGGGCGATCTGGCAGCCAAGCCACTCGCATGCCTGAGAAAGCACAGGCCTCAAGTCGGGTACGGCAACCGCAAGCTCCGAGCCGAAGAAGAAGAAGGTCTGCAGAGCGAACGCCAGCATCAGTACCACGCTGCCGAGCGCCCAGGGCCATCGGCGCCCTCCCGCTGTAGCGGCGATACCAGAGCCGAACAGGTCGTCTGGCAGCGTCAACACCTCGTCATTACCTTGCGATGCCGGCGATTCGGTAAAGGCCTCTGCGCGTTCGACCTCAAGGGTGCTCCCGGGAACATTAGCTGCCGGGGGCATCGTGACGCTTCGCGTCTCCGAGCCGGAGACAGCCGGGGGCGGCGGCGACGCGGCGCCCCGCGCGCGCGGCGCAGTGGGCGGTTGGGCAGACAACGTGGCAAATGCATCGAACACCGACTGGCAGCGGCCGCAGCGCACCTGACCACTCGAGGCCTGCAGCTGCTCGCGGGACACGCGGAAATGCGTCTGGCAGTCTGGGCAGCGGGTGTACATGCTCATGAGATCGGCATCAATGTTCCAGCACTCGCACGCGGCTGCGCGATGCTACCCTGGATAATTCATCAAGACGCCCTGGTGTATGGCGTCCATGAATTATCCAGGCTAGGGACGACGCGCGCCCGACATGCAAACCCATCCATCACGCGCTATCGATTGCGTCAGCTCGAACCACGGCGCATACGACACTCTGACGGCATCGGCCTGCGCCTGCAGAATACCAGCGAGAACGATGCGTCCGTGCGGCCGCGTGCGCGCCGCGAGAAGCGGGGCCAGCATACGTAGAGGGTTGGCCAGAATATTTGCCAGCACCACGTCGAAGGTCGCCTCGGAGAGCTGGTTCGGCGCTGCAAACCGCACACTGACGCGATTGAGCGCGGCGTTTTCCCGGCTCGCGCGCAAGGCGTTCGGATCGACGTCGACGCCGAT
>JBGQKF010000581.1:0-2545 GCA_041499435.1 Gammaproteobacteria bacterium | reverse complement strand
GTGTACCTCGCCGGCGAGGGCCTGCTGGAGACCGACGAGCGTGGCCAGCGCGTGGTCGACAGCGATTTTCTGGTGCTGTTCAACGCACACCACGAGCTCATCGACTTCACGTTGCCGCGGCTCGCGCCCGAATCGCGCTGGCTCGTGGTGCTCGACACCACTCATGACCACGGCTTGTCGCGCAACGGCGTGTACGAGCCGCAATCGATCTATCCGCTGCAGGGCCGATCGCTCGCCTTGCTGCAGCGTCAACGGAGCGCAGTATGAAGCGCGCGCATGTCATGCCGTTCGGCGCGCAGGTCCTGGACGACTTCCGCACGCGCTTTCGCCTGTGGGCACCCAGTGCCCGGCAGGTGCAATTGTGTCTACGCGAGCATCCTCCGCGCCTGATGCCGCGCGATGCCGACGGCTGGTACGAAGCCATCGCCGTGGCGCCGCACGGCACACGCTACCACTATCGCATCGACGACGAGCTCGACGTGCCGGATCCCGCGTCGCGTTACAATCCCGGCGACGTACACGGCGACAGCGCTGTGGTGAACCCGCGCGCTTACGAGTGGCGCGACGAGCGCTGGCACGGCCGCCCATGGCAGGAAGCCGTCGTGTACGAGCTGCATGTGGGCGCATTTACGCTGGAAGGCACGTTCGCCGGAGTCGAGAGACGATTGGACTATCTGGCCGACCTCGGCGTCACGGCCATCGAGCTGATGCCGTTGTCGGATTTCCCCGGGCGGCGCAACTGGGGCTATGACGGTGTCCTGCCGTTCGCGCCCGATACTGTATACGGCTCTCCGGGAGATTTGAAGCAGCTGGTGGATCAAGCGCATGAGCGCGGCGTTATGGTGCTGCTCGATGTCGTGTACAACCACTTCGGGCCAGAAGGCAACTATCTGGGGCGCTACGCGAAGCCGTTCTTTACCGAGCGCCATCACACGCCGTGGGGCGCGGCCATCAACTACGACGGCGTCTCCAACCGGCAGGTGCGCGACTTCTTCATCCACAACGCGCTCTACTGGCTCGAAGAGTTCCACTTCGATGGTCTGCGCTTCGATGCCGTGTATGCCATCGTCGACGATTCGCGCGTGCACTTTCTCGAAGAGCTGGCGCGCGCACTGCGCGACGGTCCCGGTCAACGCCGGCACGTGCATCTGGTGCTGGAGAACGACGCGAATCAGGCGCACTATCTGCAGCGCATCGAAGGCCGCCCGCGGTTGTTCGATGCCCAGTGGAACGACGATCAGCATCACGCGCTGCATATTCTGCTCACCGGCGAGCGCGACGGCTATTACGAGGACTATGCCGAGCACCCGCTCACCCACCTCGGACGCTGCCTGACGGAGGGCTTCGCCTATCAGGGCGAGCCGTCGATACACCGCGGCCACCAGCCCCGCGGCGAGCCCAGCAAGCACCTGCCGCCCGACGCGTTCGTCCCGTTTCTGCAGAATCACGACCAGATCGGCAATCGTGCGTTCGGCGAGCGTCTCTCCCTGTTGGCAGCGGAACCGGCATTGCGCGCGGCTGCCGCAGCGCTGCTGCTCGCGCCTTCACCGCCGCTGTTATTCATGGGCGAAGAGTTCGGCGCGCGCACGCCGTTTCTGTTCTTCTGTGACTTCGGGAGCGAGCTGGCAGCGGCGGTGACGGCAGGACGGCGTCACGAGTTCGCACGCTTCGCACGCTTCGCGGACGAGAGCGTGCAGGCGCAGATTCCCGATCCCAATGCACCAGAAACATTCGAGCGCTGCAAGCTCGACTGGGCATGCCTGGAGACCCCTGCGCACGCCCATTGGCTGATGTTGTATCGCGACCTGCTGGCGGTGCGCTTCACGCGCATCGTGCCTCGATTGCGCGATAGCGGCCGCGTGCCGGCGACATTTCGCCCGTTGAGCAACAAGGCGCTGACGGCGCGCTGGACTTTGAGCGACGACACGAGCCTCGTGCTGTACATCAATCTCTCAGACGAAGCTATTGCGCTCGATGCAGCACCCGGCGGCGCACCGCTGTTCATGGTTCCGCAGGAGTCCGCCACCGATCTGGGCAGCGGACGGCTGCCACCCTGGACCACGGCGTGGTATCACGACAACGCGTGAGCTAGGCTAGTGTTCCCCGTGGTCAAAGATTCACGATGAGCGACGAAGGCGCACTGCGCGCGCTGGCCGATCTCGCGGGCATCGGCACCGAGTACATCGACATCTGGGGAGAGCATCACCCGACTTCCGATCGCACGCGTACAGCGCTGCTGCGCGCGATGCGCATCGACACGGAGCACCCGCAGCGCTCGCTGCAAACGCTGCGCGACCGCGACTGGATCAAGGGCCTGCGACCGGTGCTCGTGGTCAACGATGCGGCGACGCCCTACAACATCGCGCTCTACGTCGCTGCCCGTTACGAGCACGAGCTGCACACCTGGACGCTCACGCTGGAGAGCGGCCAGGTGTTGCACGGCGAGCTGCGGCCCGCGGACCTCGAGCGGACCGAGCAGCGGGTAATCCGCAATCGCCACTATCACGCCTATGCTTTTGCCTGGCGACAGAAGCTGCCGCTCGGG
>JBGQKF010000580.1:0-2549 GCA_041499435.1 Gammaproteobacteria bacterium | reverse complement strand
GGAGAAAAGCTTCTTGCCGCCCACCACCACTTGGGAGATGGACGCTTCAACGGGAAACTCCTCGCCGTTCGCGCGCAAGCCGATGATCTCGGATTGTCCACCCATGCGCCGCGTGGTGACGCCGGTCGCGCCAAATTGCTGAATGTGAGTGCGATGCGTATCGCGAAATCGCGATGGAATGAACTGATCGAGCGGCGTCCCCAGGATGTCGCCCGCGGCACAACCGAACATCTTCTCGGCCGCAGGATTGAAGATCACGATATCCTGATGCTCGTCGACCGTGATGATCGCGTCCATGGCCGACTGGATGATGCCGTTCAGGCGCGCCGCGGTTTCGCGCACGGCGACGACCATGCGATCGGCGCTCGTCTCGACGTTGCGTTCGGGGTCTCTTGCCATAGCGGCGCCTCCCTGGCACGTGACAGTCCGGGAGCTCGGTGGCAGCCCGCCTCATCCTTGAGATGTTAGTTATGAGCAGCGCGGGTTCTGTTGCTCCTGGGCTTTAGTGCGGGGGCATATCGTTGTCAGCCGTCACACCTTAACATCAACGTCCCCACGGATAAATTCTACACAACGGAGCGCGCGTTTGCGAATGATGCAGGGAGCAATTCCCTGCGGTCGAAATCGTCTTTAATCAAACCGTCACGTTCGCTGGGAACGCCGACGCAAGCATTTGGAAGCTCACCGATGTGAGGCGGTGCACGGGGGATCGAAGAGCGTGCATTGCATGAAGGCTGCCACGTCATCCTTCAGCTTGCGCGCCGACGCGGGATCGACGTAGATCTGGTGACCCGTCGGATACGCTTCGAAAGTGATGTGGTCGCGCAACTGGGAGGCGAGCCCCATGTGATCGAAGGTGTACTTCTGCGCGAGATAAGGCGTCGCGAGATCGAAGTAGCCGGCCCCGGCGAATACGCGCAACCGGCTGTCGCGCGACATCGCTTCGGCGAGCTCGTCGGCCACATAAACGTAGCCCTGCCCGCCGGAAAGCCATTTCCACGAATGATTGGCTTCGCGCGACAGGAATTCGTAACGCAGATCGCTGCGATACTGCAGGTCACGCTGCAGATAGTCGTTGATCGCCTCGACCAGCGGGCCGGTGACGAGGAAGAAAGCGGGGTCGGAGTCGGCTTGGTCCGACCCGGGGACTGCGGCGGTGGTAATCCGGCCGTCCAGCCGGCCGAGGATCAGCTCTTCGTCGCGCAGCAGCCGCCTGCCGAAGCGCGCCGGCCCGATCCGCAGCCGATTGCGCTCGATCTCACCCTGGGGAAGACCGATGTACTGTGCGATCTGCAGTGCCACACGATTGCGTTCCGGCTGCGACAGCGTATCGCCCTTGGCCAGCGCAACCAGATAGTCGCTGATAGCCCACCGCTCCGCGCGCTCGAGCGTGTCGGAGAGCTCCGCCTGCGATTGCACCCCTTTGCGTTTCGTGTGATACCACGCCGTGGCCGCATACGAAGGCAAGACCAGCGCGTACGCGAGATCGTTCGCCGGGTCGAACGAGAAGGTCTGGAAGTCGAGCGCACAAGACACCAGGATCACGCCGTTTACGTTGATGCCCGCGACATCCTGCAGGCGATTGACGAGACCTGCAGCGCGTGTGGTCCCATAGCTCTCGCCGAGAATGAACTTCGGCGAGAGCCAGCGCTGGTAGCGTGTGATGTAGCGCCGGATGAAACTGCCCGCGACCTGGATGTCGCTGCGCACCTCGTAGAACTGCTTGGGATCAACCCCGTCGGCCGCACGGCTGAAGCCGGTTCCGACTGGATCGACGAATACCAGATCGGTGAAGTCGAGCCAGGTGGCTTCGTTGTCGGTCAGGACAGTGGAGTTGGGCAGCGCTGTGCCATCCATCGCCAATACCACGCGCTTCGGCCCGACACCCAGATGCAGCCACATCGACGATGCGCCGGGACCGCCATTGAAGGCGAAGGTGACCGGACGTGCAGCGCCCGCTGGCGCGCCGGGCCGCGTATAGGCGACATAGAAAATATTCGCCTGAAGCTTGCCGGTATCGTCGGTGATCGGGATATAGCCCGCGGTGGCGGTATAGGCGAGCTGCTGTCCATTGAGAGCGATCGCATGTTGCGTCACGACCGGGCTGTGCGGCTCTGCTTCGGTCCTGGAAGGACGGGCGGCTTGCTCTACCGGGGTGGGCTTCTGCTCCCCACCGTCGTCCCGCGCACCAAGTGCATGCGGCGAGGAAAGCGTGATGGAAAACACCAGCATCGCGAGGCAAGGCAGCAACTTCGTCATCAACGGGTCCGATCGCTATCGAATGAAAGGTTGCAGCATTTACTGTACAGCCTCTATGTGCGAGGCTGCGAACTTTCGACTGAGCGTCGTCTCAAATGTTCAATAGAGGGAGCTTTTCGTGAGCGGCACCGGTTCGTTCTAGCAAATCCATTGCACACGGCATCAGGCTTGGAGACCCACTATGAATCCGTCCTCTCCCAACGCATTTCGGCCCACGACGCGCGTCATCACACGGTCAAGATGACGCAATGAACAAACGTGCCTGGATTCTTGCTGCACTCCTGTCGAGC
>JBGQKF010000579.1:0-2553 GCA_041499435.1 Gammaproteobacteria bacterium | reverse complement strand
CCCGCTGTTTTCCTATACCAGCGGGCAACGCGAAGTCGAAGCGCATGGGGCGTGCGTGGCCGATGTTCTGCATGCGCTCGATGCCCGCTACCCCGGGCTACGCCATCGCATCGTCGATGAGCAGGATCGCATTCGCCCGCATATTCGCTTCTTCGTGAACGGCGAGGCCGTGACCATCCTCGATAGACCGCTTGCGGAGCGCGATGAGCTCGTCATCGTCGCGGCGCTGAGCGGTGGATGACAACGGAATGTATATTCCGGCGCGGCACCACAGACTGAAGAGGGCGCCTTGCACACTCGACGTGGAAGCACGTTGAGTCCGGTGATCCGCTGGCGGGCGCTGTTGAGTCTGTGCGCGCTGATTGCCGTCGCGAGCGGCGCACGCGCGGCTGAGGACGCCGACTGGGTTGGCGCTTTCTTTCCCTATCGGCAGTTCGCGCAGCTGCCTGCCACTCGCATTGAAGTGGGCGGTGGCACGCTCGAAGTTGCATTCGCACCCGGCCCGCTCGATCTTTCGCATGACTGCTTTGTGGCGCGAGCTCGGCATGTCGAGCGCCAATGGAAAGGTGAGCTTCGACGAAACCGCACCGCTCGCAGCGATCCGGCGTGCGATCACTGCGCCGCGTTGACACAAGGTTAGCGGATGCTTTCCGGCGGAGCGGAGATCCCGAGATCGACGCTCTTGTCGTCACGCCGATCGGGAGACGTTTCGCGCTTTTCGTCCTCGGGCGGCCGCTCTCTCGCACCGCTGGTGGAGACGGCGATCTTGTGTCCAACCAGCAGGTGCAGTGGGTGCGCCATGTGAGGCTTCCGGGTGGCGGTTCGGAATGACTTGCGCGGCGCTCTGCGCTCTGATCGGACCGGGTCAGCTCAGAAGCGCCGCGTTCCTGGGGTGAGGTGCTCGCTTAGCGATGCAGACTTCGCAAGAGGCGCCGACCCGGGGAGGAGTAGTTGCACGTCACCTCGTATTCACTCTGCAGGCTAGGCGAGCGAGACGAAATATACCGCAGCCGCGCGGCCCGTTCTGTCAGGGAAACACCGATAGAAATGTCGGTGCTGCGCTGAAATCCGCGAAACGCACGCTGAAGCGTGAATACAGTGTGACCGCAGTGCGACACAATGCAGCCCTCTCACTCATCGTGCGGCCAGTCGACTCCCCCGGAATGCGTTACCGCTCCCTCAGCGCGATGCCGTACCCGCGTCGGAAAAGCCGAGTGCGCGCTTCACGCGCTCGTTCGGCTCCGGCACGATGCCCGTGACGTCCAGACGCCACTTGTCCATGTACTGATGCGGCTTGATGAGCTTGATCTTCTGCTGCGCCAGGAACGCTTCGAGCTCGGGATCGGAGTAAGGAGCGGTCACGCCGCGCTCGAACGGCGCGAAGAAGTCGTCCCAGTGCACCGGCAGATAGGCCTTGGGCTTGAGCACCGGGACCAGAAGCTTGGCCATGGCGATGCCTCCGGTGCCGATCCACAGGTCGACGCGCTCCACCCCGGCATCGCGCAGTGCCACTTGCAGATTTTCGAGCGGCGCGCCGTAATCGGTGCCGTCCATGATGATGGATACCGACAGATCCGCGGGGCTCGCCGAGTTCTGGTAGAACCAGCTGTAGCGCCCACTCGGACCGTCCACCGTGAACAGGAACGCGCGATTGCCCCCGCCATTGGGAAAGTCTTCGGCGACGCCCGCACGTAAGCCGCCGGTCTGCGCGTCCGGCGTCGGAGCTGAGCACAATTCCACAGGTTGATGCTGTTCGGGATTCTTGTTGGAGTCGCCGCTGTGATTCCAGCGCACCACACGCATCGCCACGCCTTCGCCGGTCTCCAGCTTCTCGCCGCCGTACACCGCCTGGCAGCGATCCTCGGGGGTTCCCTGCGCAATTGCTTCCAGGCAGGTCGTCTTCGAGCCGACGATCGGTGCGCCGGTGAGCTGTGACCAGGTGCCGGTATCGAACGAGTGATCCCAGTGACTGTGGCCGGTGAGAAGAAGACTCACCGCAGCCGGCCCACCGAGCGCGTCGAGCACGCGTTTTACCGCCGCGGTATCGGGACGATGCGGATGGCGCGTGAAAGCATAGCCGCCGCCCCCGCCATAGAATTCTTCGCGTGGAATGCGTGTGATGTAGCCATCGGTGAGGATGCTCAGCGGGCCCAGCTCGTAATAGATGCTGGTGACCGACATCCAGGTGATGGAAACGTGGTCGGGCCCGCTGCCTTCGGCCGCGATTGCGCCGCAAGCGGGCCAAGCAATGCAGGTAGCCCACAATGCGGCGCGTGTTAGAGCGATCCTGGACAAGCGGCCTCCCTCGAAGGTGTTCGAGTGGCCACTATAAATCAGATCGGGGACGGCGGGCGCTGCGCGGACTAAACCTCAACACAGAGGCACAGAGGACACGGAGGGCACAGAGATAGATGCAAGAAAGAGCAGGTCAGTGTCCTCGCTGGGTGGTTCTTGGACGCACAATCACCGATTCTTCGAAATGGTTCGTCTATGTCCTATTGGGTTTGCCTAACCGAACGCAAGTCCGGTCACTGATGACCGAACTGCTTTCTG
>JBGQKF010000578.1:0-2585 GCA_041499435.1 Gammaproteobacteria bacterium | reverse complement strand
TCGCGCGGAGCCATTTCGACAGCGGCGAGGATGGAAGGGGGCATGGTGATAGAGTCGGGTTCCGTCAGGTCGCACGGCCATGCGGTTGTATCGCGGCCGGAAAGACGCATATTGTAACCACAAGGCGTGGTCGCAGTCCGACTGCCCTGCTCGTGCGCGCGTACATTGGAAGCAGGGCGCCAATCTATGGGAAAATCGAGACTCGTACCGCGCACCCAGCCCCCATGGATCAAATTGCTCCCCCCGTTGCTGCTCCGGCACCCGCGAAGGTTCTAACCTTTCCGGGTAGCCCGTTTCGTCTGCACCAACCGTTCATGCCCGCCGGCGATCAGCCCGAGGCGATCGACAAGCTCACCGAAGGCCTGAACGACGGACTCATGTACCAGACCCTGCTGGGTGTGACGGGCTCGGGCAAGACGTACACGATGGCCAATGTCATCGCACGGATCGGGCGGCCCACCCTGATCATGGCGCCGAACAAGACGCTCGCGGCCCAGCTCTATTCTGAGATGCGCGAGTTCTTTCCGGAAAATGCCATCGAGTACTTCGTCTCGTACTACGACTACTATCAGCCGGAGGCATACGTGCCTTCGCGCGATCTGTATATCGAGAAGGACTCGAGCATCAACGAGCACATCGAGCAGATGCGCCTGTCGGCCACCAAGAGCCTGCTCGAGCGGCCCGACAGCGTGATCGTCGCCACTGTGTCGTGCATCTACGGAATTGGTGATCCGGTGGACTATCACAGCATGATCCTGCATCTGCGCGAGCACGAGCGCACCGCGCAGCGCGAGATCATCCGCCGTCTCGCAGAGATGCAGTATCAGCGCAACGAATACGAGTTTCGCCGTGGGACATTCCGCGTGCGCGGGGATGTCATCGATGTGTTCCCGGCAGAGAATTCCGAAGTCGCGCTGCGCGTGAATCTGTTCGACGATGAAGTCGAGCAGCTCACGCTGTTCGATCCGCTGACGGGGCAGATGCTGCAGCGGGTTTCACGCTACACCGTCTATCCTTCGAGCCACTATGTCACGCCTCGCGACACCACGCTGCGCGCGATCGAGGCCATCAAGGCCGAGCTGCGCGACCGCATAGAGTTCTTTCAGGGTCAGGGCAAGCTGCTCGAAGCGCAGCGCATCGAGCAGCGCACGCGCTTCGACCTGGAAATGCTCGCCGAGCTGGGCTTCTGCAAAGGCATCGAGAATTACTCGCGCCACCTGTCAGGTCGTAAAGCGGGCGAGCCACCGCCTACACTGATCGATTATCTGCCGCACCACTCGCTGATGATCATCGACGAGAGCCATGTCACAGTGCCCCAGATCGGCGGCATGTATCGCGGCGATCGTGCGCGCAAGGAGAATCTGGTCGAGTACGGGTTCCGCCTGCCGAGCGCGCTCGATAACCGTCCGCTCATGTTCGAGGAGTTCGAGCGCATGATGCCGCAGACGATGTTCGTATCTGCCACGCCGGCCAACTACGAAGCCCAGCACCAGGCGCAGGTGGTAGAGCAGGTGGTGCGCCCGACCGGGCTGATCGACCCGGAAGTGATCGTGCGTCCCGCCAGCACGCAAGTGGACGATCTGCTGTCCGAAATCAACTTGCGGGTGGCTTTGAACGAGCGGGTGCTGGTCACAACGCTCACCAAACGCATGGCGGAGGACTTGACCGACTACCTCGCCGAGCACGGTGTGAAGGTACGCTATTTGCATTCGGACATCGACACGGTGGAGCGCGTCGAGATCATTCGCGACCTGCGATTGGGCGTGTTCGACGTCCTCGTGGGCATCAATCTGCTGCGCGAAGGGCTCGACATCCCCGAGGTCTCCCTGGTGGCGATCCTGGATGCGGACAAGGAAGGTTTCCTGCGCTCGGGGCGCTCGCTGATCCAGACGATCGGCCGTGCCGCGCGTCACATCAACGGCACTGCGATCATGTATGCGGATCACCTCACCGGAGCCATGCAGCACGCGATCGACGAGACCAATCGCCGCCGCACCAAGCAGGAGGCGTTCAATGTCGCCGGCGGCATCGTCCCCAAAGGTGTGAGCAAGCGCATCAAGGACATCATCGACGGCGTGTACGATCCGCAGAATGCGCAGCGCGAGCTGAGAGCCGCACAGAGCGAAGCCGCGTATCAACTGATGGACGAGGCCGCGCTTGCGCGCGAGATCCGCAAAGTGGAAAAGGAGATGCTCGAGCACGCCCGCAATCTGGAGTTCGAGCAGGCAGCTGCCGCGCGCGATCGGCTGCGTGAGTTGAAGGAGCGAGCGTTTGGTGTGAGCCGCGGCGAGTTGCCCGCGTATTCTCCGCCGCCTGCCACGCGCAAGTCCGCCAGACGCTCCGCCTGGAAGCGATGAGCAAAGGCGAAGCGGCGGTCAGTGTATTGTTGGTCTGCGTGGGCAGCAATTCCCCATCTTCACCGAGTTGGTAAAAACCCTCAGCGAGTTCAATTCCGTCGCGGCGGAACAGGACGGGAATATCACGGCGGACGAGCGACTGCTGCAGTTGTCTCGAATCAGCCCCAGGACGGGCACAGCATGGCGAACGCGTTTTTGTACAACTCGCACAGAAAGCCCTCGCGCACC
>JBGQKF010000577.1:0-2631 GCA_041499435.1 Gammaproteobacteria bacterium | reverse complement strand
GTTGCCGTCCAATATTCCCGGCTTCTCCTTGCCGGCTTCACCGTAACGTACCAGTCTCATCGCGCATTTCCTCCAAGCTGAAATTCAAATCCCTGGACTGCAGAAAGTACAGAGAAACTCAAAGCGCCTCACCCAACTCGCCCGTTATCGTTTTCCCTCTTACAAAGATACGCCGCCGTCGATGATTACCGTCTGCCCCGTCATGAACACCGATTCGTCGGAGGCGAGATACACACACAGATCCGCAATTTCATCGGCATTGCCCAGACGGCCCATCGGCTGGCGTGCGATGAAATCCTTGCGTGCCTGCACCGGATCGGCGAACGCGTTGATCCGATCGCCTAGGCTGGGGGTGTCGATGGTCCCCGGGCACACAGCGTTACAACGGATGCCGCGCTTGACGAAGTCGATGGCCACCGATTTGGTCAACCCGATCACGGCCGCCTTGCTGGCGCCGTAGACGAAACGATTGGGAATGCCTTTGATGCTGCCGGCCACCGATGCGATGTTGATGATCGAGCCGCCGCCTTGCTCCAGCATGCGCGGCAGCATCGCCGAGATGGTGTAGTACATCGAGCGCACGTTCAGATCGAACGCGACATTCCAGTCCCGGTCGGTGCAGTCGAGTACGGTGCCATGATGGACGAAGCCGGCGCAGTTGAGCAGAATCCGCGGGGCGGCCAGCTCGGCGGCCAGAGCGTTGATCGCCGTCCTGTCGGTTACGTCCAGTTTGCGCACGCTGATGCCGGGCGTGGATGCGATCTCCTGAAGCTTTTCGAGATTGATATCGGTGGCCGTCACCGCAGCGCCTTCGCGTGCAAATGCGAGTGCGGCTGCCCGTCCGATTCCTTGGGCGGCCGCCGTCACCAGCGCGCTCTTGCCCTGCAGCTTTCCGCTCAAGTTTGAGATCTCCCTTACGCTTGCGTCGTGCGACTGCGCCGCTCGCATGGCATTTGGATGCGGCCCCTCATGCTGTGGAACCTTGCCCGTTGGGCGACTATCGAACCGAAACAGCCGCTCAATGCCGCAGCCACGGCGAAGAGCGTTAGTATGCCATAGCTGCCGGTGTCGGGACGGTGCGCTCGCCGTTGCCAAAACCTGCAGTTCGGTTAGACTGCCCGTGCACGAACTTCATATAACGATCACCGAGGAGGAAAGTCCTGTGGGCGCGTTGCACGTAAGCGTCTCGTGCGGCGCACCATGCCGCGCCGCTTCCCGTTCCCCTCCGCAGTCTTTGCATCCCCCCGATTTGAAATGGCTTCCGTCGAACTGAGAGATGTGCGCAAATCCTTTGGCCGCGTGGAAGTGGTGCATGGGGTCAACATCGGCATCGACGATGGCGAGTTCGTCGTGCTGGTCGGCCCTTCCGGCTGCGGCAAGTCCACGCTGCTGCGCATGGTGGCCGGGCTGGAAGAGATCAGCAGCGGCGAGATTCGCATTGGTCCGAATGTAGTCAACAACGTCCCGCCCAAGGCGCGCGACATCGCCATGGTGTTCCAGAACTACGCGCTCTACCCGCACATGACCGTGTTCAACAACATGGCCTTCAGCATGAAGCTCGCGGGTCGCAGTCAAGAGGAGACGCGCGGGCGCGTCGATAAGGCCGCGAAGATCCTCGGGCTCACCGAATACCTCGAGCGCTATCCCCGCCAGCTCTCCGGCGGTCAGCGCCAGCGCGTGGCGATGGGGCGCGCCATCGTGCGCGATCCGCAGGTGTTCCTGTTCGACGAGCCGCTGTCCAACCTGGACGCGAAGCTGCGCGTGCAGATGCGAACCGAGATCAAGGAGCTGCATCTGCGGCTGAAGACCACCTCGGTGTATGTCACGCACGACCAGATCGAGGCCATGACCATGGCCGACAAGATCGTGGTGATGAACGGCGGCAATGTCGAGCAGATCGGTTCCCCGCTCGAACTGTACGACAACCCTGCTAACTTGTTCGTGGCCGGTTTCATCGGCTCGCCAGCGATGAATTTTCTCCCGTGCCAGGCGGTGAGCGACAGCCCGGCCGCCGTGAGCCTTGCCGACGGCAGCCGCATCACGACGCTGCCCTGCGAGTGCGCCGGCACCGGACTCACGCTCGGCGTGCGCCCCGAGCACTTCATCATCAGCGAGACGGGTGTACCGGCCGATGTGGTCCTGGTCGAGCCCACCGGAGCCGATACTCAGGTGTACTGCAAGGTCGCCGGCAGCGATGCGACGGTGGTCTCTCGCGAGCGCCACATATTCAAGCCTGGCGCAAGGATCCATCTGCAGCCGCAGTCAGGCAAGACCTTTCTGTTCGATTCTGCGACCGGACATCGCCTGGCCTAGCCTGGCGATCGCTCAGAGCACGTTCATGAGCTATACGCGGCGCGACTTCCTCAAGATCACCGGCGGCATCGCAGCGGCAGCCACATTCTGCGACCGGCTTCACGCGCAAGTCGGGATCAAGCCCGAAGCCGGTGCGAAGCTGCGCGTCCTGCGCTGGAAGCGCTTCGTACAAGGCGATGAGGACGCGTGGCTCGCGAACACCAAGAAGTTCAGTGAGCAGACCGGCATCGAAGTGCGTGTCGACAGCGAGAACTGGGAGGACATCCGTCCTAAGGCGGCGGTGGCCGCGAACATCGGCAGCGGCCCGGACATCATCCT
>JBGQKF010000576.1:0-2646 GCA_041499435.1 Gammaproteobacteria bacterium | reverse complement strand
CGCCAGCCTGCACTTCCGTCAGGGACAACTTACGCAATCGGTCGCTGCCGCGCTGCGAGGCTCCCGCCTGGACCCCGCATGCCTCGAGCTGGAGGTGACCGAGAGCATGTTGATGGATGGCGTAGAAGTCACCTTGAAGACGCTGTTCGAGTTGAAGGAGATGGGTGTGCGCCTGGCGATCGACGATTTCGGCACCGGGTATTCGTCGCTTGCCTATCTCAAGAAATTTCCCCTGGACTCGCTCAAGATCGACCGCTCGTTCATCAAGGATCTTCCGGGAGACTCTGAGGATGCAGCGATCACGAAAGCGATCATCGCGATGGCGCACAGCCTGAAGCTGTCAGTGGTCGCGGAGGGAGTGGAGACGCTCGAGCAGCTCGCCTTCCTGCAACAGCATGGCTGCGACCTGATTCAAGGGTTCCTGTTCAGCCGACCGGTGCCCGTGGATCAGATTCCTCAGCTCCTCGCGGGCGGTGAGCTGAAGATCGCCTCGGGAAGCTGACATTCGAGAAAATCCAAATGAAAAGGCCGCCCGCGGGCGGCCTTTCGCTGATGTAAAAGGCAAATCGTTACTTCGCTTCCTTGGCGGGCTTCGCTTCGCCCTCCGGGCGGTCTAACAGCTCGACCAGCGCCATCGGCGCATTGTCGCCATCGCGGAACCCGAACTTCAAGATCCGCAGATAGCCGCCGTTGCGGTTGGCATAGCGCGGGCCGAGCTCAGCGAACACCTTCACCACCATCTCCCGGTCGCGCAAGCGGTTGAACGCGAGGCGACGATTGGCAAGACTGGGCTTCTTGCCCAAGGTGATGATCGGCTCGGCCACGCGGCGCAGCTCCTTGGCTTTCGGCAAGGTGGTCTTGATCGACTCGTGCCGCAGCAGCGAGTTGGTCATGTTACGCAGCATCGCCAGGCGATGCGCGCTGGTGCGGTTGAGCTTGCGAAGTCCTAGACGGTGACGCATGGTTCTACCTCGTTGTTAGTCCGGCGCACGCACGCGTTTAGACGCGCTCTTTATCGAGGCCCGCTGGTGGCCAATTCTCGAGCTTCATTCCCAGCGTCAAGCCGCGTGAGGCCAGCACTTCCTTGATCTCGTTGAGCGACTTGCGGCCGAGGTTCGGCGTCTTCAGCAGCTCTGTCTCGGTACGCTGGATCAAATCGCCGATGTAATAAATGTTCTCGGCCTTGAGACAGTTGGCCGAGCGTACCGTCAGCTCGAGATCATCCACCGGACGCAGCAGAATCGGGTCCACCTGCGGCGTCTTCGGCTGTTCGATCTGTGCCGGCGTGGCCTTGATGTCCGCGAACGTGGACAACTGGTCCATCAACACGCGCGCAGCGTACCCGATCGCTTCTTCGGGCTCCATCACGCCGTTGGTCTCGATATCCATGATCAGCTTGTCGAGATCGGTACGCTGTTCCACGCGGGCCGACTCGACCGCATAGCTCACCCGCTTGACCGGGCTGAAGGAGGCATCGAGCAGAATGCTGCCGATGGCGCGGCCGTCCTTCGCCGCGGTGCGCGAGGTGGCCGGGATATAGCCGCGACCCTGCTCGATCTTGATCTGCATATCGAGCTTGCCGCCCGGCGCAAGATGCGCGATCACGTGCGAAGGATTCACGATCTCGACGTCGTGCGTGCCCTCGATGTCGCCCGCCGTCACCACGCTCTCGCCCTGCTTGCGCAGGTTGAGCAAGGCGTCTTCGCGGTTGTGCAGCTTGAGCACGATCCCCTTCAGGTTGAGCAGGATGTCGACCACGTCTTCCTGCACGCCGTCGATGGTCGAATACTCATGCAGCACACCGCTGATCTTGACTTCAGTGGGCGCATACCCCGGCAGGGACGACAGCAGGATACGCCGCAGGGCATTGCCCAGCGTGTGTCCATAGCCCCGCTCGAACGGCTCCATCGTGACCTTCGCATGAGACGGCCCGACGGTCTGCACATCGATAATCCGTGGCTTGAGTAGACTGCTGCTTTGCATAGAGTTATGACCTCTAAAGGAACATGAATCCGAACGGTTACTGCGCCCGCCCGAAGGCTGGCGCAATGCTTACGCGCAGGGCACCACCCGGGTGCGGCCCGCGGGCAATCACTTGGAGTAGAGCTCCACCACCAGCGATTCGTTGATGGTCGCCGGCAGATCGGAGCGCTGCGGCACGGCCTTGAAGACGCCCTTCATGCCTTTGGCATCGACCTCCAGCCATTCCGGGAAGCCACGCTGCTCGGCGGCTTCGAGCGCGCCTTTGATGCGCAGCTGCCCCTTGGCCTTCTCGGTGACTTCCACGACGTCGCCCTGCCGCATCTGGTACGACGGGATGTTGACCCGCTTGCCGTTTACCAGAATGCCGTTGTGGCGCACGATCTACCGCGCTTCCGAACGGGAGGCACCGAAACCCATGCGATACACCACGGTATCGAGCCGGCTCTCCAGCACCTGCAGCAGGTTCTCACCGGTGATGCTGGTGCCCTTTTCCGCTTCGGCGTAAGTCTTGCGGAACTGGCGCTCCAGGACGCCGTAAATGCGCCGCACCTTCTGCTTTTCGCGCAACTGCGTGGCAGAGCCGGACAGACGGGTCTGTTTTTGCCCATGCTGCCCGGGTGGATAGCTGCGGCGCTCCACCGGACACTTGTCGGTGAAGCACTT
>JBGQKF010000575.1:0-2657 GCA_041499435.1 Gammaproteobacteria bacterium | reverse complement strand
GAATGGATCGGCATCGAGAACTACCAGTTTCTGCTGACCGACAGCGTGTTCCGTTTGTCGGTGTGGAATACGTTCCTGTACACGTTCATCGCCAGCGCGGCGAAGTTCGTGCTCGGCCTGTGGCTGGCGTTGCTCCTGAACGAGCACATTCCTTTCAAAGCGTTCATTCGCGCGATCGTGCTGCTGCCGTTCATCGTCCCGACCGTGCTGTCCGCGATCGCGTTCTGGTGGATCTACGACGCGCAGTTCTCCATCGTGAGCTGGGTGCTCACCAGGCTGGGCATCATCCACAGCTACATCGACTTTCTCGGTGACCCGGTGCTCGCGCGCATGTCGGTGATCATCGCCAATGTCTGGCGGGGTGTGCCGTTCATCGCCATTTGTCTGCTGGCCGGCTTGCAGACCATTTCGCCTTCGCTGTACGAGGCCGCGGCGATCGACGGTGCCAATCCGTTCCAGAAGTTCTGGCACGTGACGCTGCCGATGCTCTCCCCGATCATCGCGGTGGTGATGACCTTCTCGGTGCTGTTCACGTTCACCGATTTTCAGCTGATCTGGGTACTCACCCGCGGCGGCCCAATCAACGCTACGCATCTGATGGCAACGCTTTCCTTCCAGCGTGCGATCCCGGGCGGTGCGCTGGGTGAAGGCGCTGCGATTGCGACCTCGATGATTCCGTTCCTGCTTGCGGCCATTCTGTTCAGCTACTTCGGGCTGCAGCGCCGCCGCTGGCAGCAGGGCACCAAGGACTAGCGAAGGGTGAAGAGTGAAGCGTGAAGGGTGAGGAGTAGATGAGTACAGCAACCATCAAAGACGAGCAGATCAGCGGCGGCATGAATTATCTCGTGTCCGTGCCCAGACGCGTGGTCACCGTGTACCTGCCGCTGTTCGTCTTTCTGTTCGTGCTGCTGTTTCCGTTCTACTGGATGGCCGTGACCTCGTTCAAACCCAACGCTGAGCTCCTCACCAGCAGCGGCAATCCATTCTGGATCGTGCATCCGACTCTGGAGCATTACAACAAGCTGCTGTTCCACACCGCGTATCCGAGCTGGATGTGGAACACGATTCTGATCTCTGTGACCTCCACCTTCGGTTCACTGGCGGCGAGCGTGCTGGCGGCGTATTCCATCGAGCGGCTGCGGTTCAAAGGCTCGCGGCAAATCGGCATGGCGATCTTTCTCGCCTATCTGATTCCGCCGAGCATCCTGTTCATCCCGCTCGCCACGATGGTGTTCCAGGTCGGCATCTTCGACAGTAAGCTCGCGCTGATTCTGACTTATCCGACCTTCCTCATTCCTTTCTGCACCTGGCTCCTGATGGGTTACTTCCGCTCGATTCCGTTCGAGCTCGAAGAATGCGCTTTGATCGACGGCGCGACGCGCTGGCAGATTCTGATCAAGATCGTCCTGCCACTCGCGGTGCCGGGGCTGATCTCGGCGGGCATCTTCGCGTTCACCCTGTCATGGAACGAGTTCATCTACGCGCTCACCTTCATCTCCGCGTCGGAGAACAAGACGGTGCCGGTGGGCGTGATCACGGAATTGGTCGAAGGCGACGTCTACCACTGGGGCGCGCTCATGGCGGGTGCGCTGCTCGGCTCGCTGCCGGTGGCGGTGATGTACTCGTTCTTCGTCGAATACTACGTGGCCGGGATGACCGGCGCGGTCAAGGAATAACAGAAAACAGCGGCACGCCGGGGACCGAACACGGGCCGCGATGCGGCCCGTCGTTTTTTCGGGACCGGCCGGGCCCCCGGTAGCGCGCCGGGCGGCGTAGAATATTACCTTTCAATGTGATATGGCTCGCTCAGCCGGGGTCTCACAGCTCCAGCCTTGGAGGCGAGCGCACGGCTCACGAGGAGGAACAACATGCTTCAGGCTGCTGATCTGACCATCCGATTGAACCCTGCGGACGACGTGGTGATTGCGCGTGTCGAGCTTCCGGCCGGCACCGAAATCATCAAGGAACATATTCGCGTCGCGGTCACCGTCCCGGCCGGGCACAAGGTCGCCACACGCGACGTCGCCGAGGGTGCACCGGTGCGCCGCTACAACCAGATCATCGGCTTTGCCACCCGCCCGATTCGCGCGGGTGAGCACGTCCACGTGCACAACCTCGGCATGGCCACCTTCGAGCGCGATTACGCGTTCGGCAAGGACTACAAGATCACCGATTTCGTCGCCGACCCCACCACATTCCTCGGCATTGTGCGCGCCGACGGTCGGGTAGCCACGCGCAACTATATCGGCGTGGTGAGCAGCGTGAACTGCTCGGCCCACGTCTGCCGCCTGATCGCGGACCACTTCAAGGGCGAGGCGCTCGCCGCCTATCCCAACATCGACGGCATCGTGCCGATTCACCACAAGACCGGCTGCGGCATGGGCTCCACCGGCGAGCCGGTCGAAGTCCTGCGGCGCGTGCTGGCCGGCTATGCGACGCATCCCAACATGCATTCCACGCTGATGGTCGGGCTCGGGTGCGAGGCAAATCAGATCAACGATCTGCTCGCCGCGCAGAAACTGAAGCGCACCGAGCAGCTGCAGACCATGACCATCCAGGAGACCGGCGGCACGCGCAAGACCGTGCAGGAGGGCATCGCGCGTATCAAGGAGCTGCTCCCGGACGCCAATAAAGTGAAGCGCGAGCCGGTCCCCGCG
>JBGQKF010000574.1:0-2657 GCA_041499435.1 Gammaproteobacteria bacterium | reverse complement strand
GCCGATGCCGCGCGCCCACAGCAGCCCGAGGTTGTTCATGGCGCGCACGTCGCCGCGGTCGAGCAGCGGGATCAGCTTCTCGGGGTTGACTACATCGGCCCCGGGCTCGATCTCGGTAAACGTCTGCTCCTGCGGTTGGTCCGCCGCGTACCCCGCGGATGCGGCGGCCAGAAGTAACACCGCACTGACATGGATCTTCAACGAAACCTCCTGAGAAAAACGTGCCGACGAGCTGACGAGCGGCTTCCGTATGACTTCATCTCCGGCAGCCATCACCTGATCACCTCTTCACTTTTTCACCTCTTCACCTTTTTCACCCTTCACGCTTGCAGATATTCACGCAACCGCCTCACCCCCTCCTCCAGCACCGGTATCGGCTTGGGGTAGGATACACGCACATGGTGACGCGGATCGTTGTCACCGAAATCCAGACCCGGGGTGATCGCCACACCGGCCTTTTCCAGGATGTCCCAGCAGAATGCGTAGCTGTCGTCGGTGAAGCGACTGCAGTTGGCGTAGATGTAGAACGCGCCTTCCGGGATAACCGGAATCGCGAAGCCCATGTCCTTCAGTGAAGGCAGCAGGAAATCGCGCTGCGCCCGGTAGAGCTCGCGGCGCTGTTCCAGCACGGCCACCGACGCCGGCTCGAACGCGGCCAGCGCTGCGTACTGCGAAATGTCGGGCGCCGAGATATATAGATTGCCCGCCAGCTTGTCGACGTCGAGCATAAACGACTCAGGCACCACCAGCCAGCCCAGCCGCAGCCCGGTCATGCCGAAATACTTGGAGAAGCTGTTGATGACAAATACATCGTCGCCGTTCTCCAGAGCGGT
Source organism: Gammaproteobacteria bacterium (assembly GCA_041499435.1). GTDB lineage: Bacteria > Pseudomonadota > Gammaproteobacteria > Burkholderiales > SHXO01 > SHXO01. Next base: position 1,824 of record JBGQKF010000574.1, on the reverse strand, counting down.
GTGCGCCGTCTCCCCGTAGGTGAGACCGTGATAGATCTCATCCGAGATCAACATGCCGCCGCGCTCGCGCACCAGCGCTTGGATCGCGCGGAGCTCTGCCGCGGAGATCATGGTACCGGTGGGATTGGACGGCGAGCACACCAGCACCGCCTTGGTATGCGAGGTCCAGTGTTGCGCGACCAGCTCTGCGGTGAGCTGATAAGAGCTCGCCGGGCCGACCGGGACGCACAAAGGCTCGCCATCGAGCGCGCGCACGAAATGCCGATTGCATGGATAGCCCGGATCGGCGAGCATCACCTGATCGCCAGGATCGAGCAGCACGCCCATGGTAAGCAGCAACGCGCCAGAGGAACCGGTGGTCACCGCTACACGCGCGGCCGGGACCTGCACTGAATAGCGCGTCTGATACCACCGCGCGATGGCTTCTCGCAGCGCGGTGATCCCGAGCGCGGGCGTGTAGCCCACGCGCCCCTGCCCCAGCACGCGCATCGCCGCCGCCTGCACTGCGGGCGTGAGCGGAAAATCGGGCTCGCCTACCACCATATTGACGATCACGCGCCCTTGCGCTTCCAGCTCTCTCGCGCGCGCGATCAGCTGCATCACGTGAAACGGCTCGATATCGGCCATGCGCGCGGCCGCGCGCGGAAGCATGCGGGCTTGCGCAATGTTCATGTGTGCTGCGGCCGGGAACGTGCGTGGGGGGATGGGCGTGCTTGCATCGACACTAGGCTAGGCCAACCCCGCGCAAAACTCAAGGCGCGCTGCAGGTCCGGGTCGAAGCCGCTACCATTGTCAGCCATTAATCGGTGTGGGAAAACGATGAAAATAGCCATCCTGGGAGCGGGCGGCGTCGGCGGCTACTTCGGCGCGCGACTGGCCGCGAGCGGCGAAGAAGTGCATTTCATTGCTCGGGGCGAGCATCTGGCGGCCATGCGCCGCAACGGTCTGCAGGTCTTCAGCGCCAATGGCGACGTGCTGGTGAAGCCGGTACGGGCCACCGACCAACCGGCGGAGGTGGGCCTGGTCGATCTGGTGGTCGTCGCCGTCAAGCTCTGGTCCACCGAAGATGCGTTGCGCGACGCGCGGCCACTCGTCGGGGCGCAAACTGCTGTGGTCTCCTTCCAGAACGGCGTGGTGGCGACCGATCTCATCGCTCAGGCATACGGGAGGCAGCGCACACTGGGCGGTGTCGCGAACATCGCGGCCGTGATCGAACGCCCGGGCGTGATTCGCCACACTGGCACCATGGCCGTGCTGTCGATCGGCGAGCTCGACGGCACCGCTTCAGCGCGTTGCTCAGCCTTCGTCGATGCGTGCACCAAAGCAGCGATCCAGGCGCGCGTGAGCGATGCAATCGAGAAAACCATCTGGGAAAAATACGTGTTTCTGGTCGCCGCAAGCAGCATGACGACGCTCACGCGCCTGCCGCTGGGACCAATACGCGAAGATCCCGATACCCGCGCACTGACCGCGCAGGTCATGTCCGAGGTGGTCGCGGTGGGCAATGCGAAAGGAGTGCCGCTCGACGCGGATCTGGTGGAACGGTTGCTGCAACGGCTCGACGGCATGCCGCGCGAGATGGTGGCATCGATGCTCGCCGATCTCGAGCGCGGCAATCGCCTGGAGCTGCCCTGGCTGGCGGGCGGCGTGGTGCAAATGGGCAAAGTGCTCGGCGTGGCGACGCCAGCGAACGGCTTCGTGCTGGCCGCGCTCAAGCACTATATCAACGGCCGCCCGGCGGATGCGCGCACTAAGACTTAACTGAGGGACCTGCCCATGAACGCAAAGCTCACGGTCACCAACCTGCGGGCACGTCCTGTCATG
>JBGQKF010000573.1:0-2658 GCA_041499435.1 Gammaproteobacteria bacterium | reverse complement strand
GCAACTCGCTACCCCGTGTTATTTCAAGTGGAGGACAAAGTACTGCTGGAGGCCGGTGCCCGGCTCGCGCCTGACTGATCCGCGTCGCTCCCGACTGTCCCTGAGCACGCGACCGCGTCAACGCAGACCCGCACTGGCCCGGCGGACGCGGCCACTGTTCTTGCCAAAGCCTGAGCCAGATCGCGCGCGCTTAGCGGCTTCATCACCAATTCCTGGATGCCCGCCCCGAGCGCTTCTTGAGCCAGGAGCGGGCCGCGATAACCGCTGATCAGGATGACGCCGATATCGGACCGAAACTCTCGCAGGCGCCGCGCCAACTCCGTACCGGTCATCAGCGGCATGAGCTGATCCGTGATCACCACATCGAAGGCGCGCGGATCGGCAGCAAATGCTTCGAGCGCCGCATGCGGGCTGCTGAAGCCGGCCACGTCGTAGCCGAGACCGGCCACCATCTCCTCTGCCAACAGCATCAGCGGTTTCTCATCTTCGACCAACAGGATCCGGGCACCGTTGCCCCATGGTATCGACCGACTGCCGATGGCCGACTGTTCCTTCTTGGCATCGGCCCGTGGCAGGTAGATGTCGAAGCAGCTCCCTGCACCAGCTTCACTGCGCACGTGGACTGCTCCGCCCAGGTCGGATACCACGGCATGCACCAGCGCGAGACCCAGACCCGTGCCGCTCCCCGGTGCTTTAGTCGTGAAGAAAGGCTCGAAAATGCGTTCGAGCATCGACGTGGTCATTCCCTCCCCGGTGTCGCGCACCGACAGGCACACATAGCGTCCTGGCGGCAGCAGACCGTGCGAGAGCCGCAGCTCAGCCGTCGCTTCCAGCGCATCCAGCTCAATGTCGAGTCGGCCTCCCTGATGCATGGCATGGATGGCATTGGTACAGAGGTTCATCATCATCTGATGGATGTGGGTCGGATCGCAGATCACCATCGCCGACTGTGTCCGATCGGCGAGGACCAGCTCGATGGCCCCCGGTAGCGACGCGCGCACCATTTCCAGCGTTTCCTCAACCGCCAGCGATACGCAGACCACTGTGCGCTTGCCGCGCTGACTGCGGCTGAAAGTCAGAATCTGGTCGATTACCAACTTGGCACGGTCTGCTGCCGTCTTGATGTTGGCGACGTAGCGTTTGAGACTGCTGCCTTCGGGGGCGGCGTTGAGCGCCATACTTCCATAGCCCAGAATCGCACCCAGAATATTGTTGAAGTCGTGTGCGATGCCGCCGGCCATGGTGCCGATCGCTTCCAGCTTTTCGGCTTGCCTCAGACGCTGTTCGAGGCGGCCGCGCTCCGCCTCCAGTTGCTTGCGCTCCATGATGTCGCGGACGATGACAAAGGTACCGATACGTCGGCCAGCGACATGAATGGGCGCGCCCAGGATCGAGACATCCACGCGGCTGCCGTCTTTGCGTGCACGCACGGTTTCGGCGATGACGCTTTGGCCTTGCAAAGTCTGCAGGAACAACGTATGCGTTTGCTCTACCAGCTCATCGGGCACGATCAGCTCGATGAGAGAGCGGCCTTGCATCTCGGCGACGGTATAACCGAAGATGCGGGCGAACTCGCGATTGGCCCGCATCACGCAATGCCGCTCATCCAGCATGACAATGCCCTCGGGCGCGCTCTCGAACAGCTCATCCAGCAGCGCCGTCTGCACCCGGAGTCCTTCCTCCGCCTGTTTGCGATCGGTGACGTCGGAGGTGGAACCGGACATCCGATACGGACGTCCGTTGGCACCGCGAAGAGCAAGCCCGCGCACCAGGAACCAGCGGTACTCGCCACTACCGTATCGAGCCCGATACTCGCATTGGTAATAGGGCGTTCCGCCCCTGAGATGCACCTGCTGCGTTTGCCTCACTCGAGCGACATCGGCGGGGTGCACTTGCAGTTTTCTTTCGAACAGCTTACGGTCGATCACTTCGTCGCGCTCGCCGGTCCGCAAAATGGATTGCAGCCGCTCGGACACATACAACAACCCGGAGTCGAGATCCCAATCCCAGTGGCCTTCATTGGAGCCGGCCATGGCGAGCGCATAGCGTTCCTCGCTTTGGCGCAGGCGCCGCTGCGACTGTTCACGAAGCTCGAGCTCGCGCAGCAGAATGACCAGGAGGGCTGCCACGACCGAGGCGAGGATCAGGGTGCGGGCTGTGATGTGCCAGGTCTGCTGTCGCCAACCCCGCAGCGCGAACTGCTTATCCATCACGACGCTGACCATGACCGGAAAGCCATGCACCGGTTCGAATGCCACCAGGCTCGCCGCGCCATCGAATGGATTGTTCAGCTCGCTGACGGTAGCCGCTCCTCCGGCCACGACCTCGTGCCATGCGCGACTGTCAGAGAACGTCGTGCTGAGAGGGGTGCCTCGGTCAGGATATCCGGCGAGCAGTACGCCGTCACGCCGCAGCAGCAACACTGCTCCGCCCGCTCCGAGCTCGAGCGAGCGGTATGCCGCGTCGAACGACGTCTGATCGAGAAGACCCGCTACCACGCCGGCAAACTCCCCGCTGGTGACGTCGGATAAGCGACGGCTCACTACGATCGCGCTCGCGTTCGAGGACAAGGGCGTGATACTGAGCCCGAAATCGGGATGGTCCCGGTGAACCTTGAAGTAGGGCTGGTCGAGAGCGTTCCGGACATTCGCCAACGTC
>JBGQKF010000572.1:0-2672 GCA_041499435.1 Gammaproteobacteria bacterium | reverse complement strand
CGAGACTCTCGGCGAGTGCATCGTCGCACGGGCTGCCGAAAGCGAATCCCTCTATGTCCACGGCGTTGGGAATCACCGTGATCTTGTCTGCGGAAATTCCACGCGACGTCATCTCTTGCCTCAGCCCCTCGCAGATCGTGGTCACGTGGTCAGCTCGCCTGAGGGCCTGGGTTTCGAGCATTCTAGTCAAGCGGTAGCGCACGCCCCAGTCCCGATGGGTTCCGTGATCCACTGCCGCATCTTCCCAGAATGCGCGAACCTCATAGACCATCGGAATACCGAGGCGGCGCGCAGCGCGCAAAGCGGGGATTGCGTTGAGTACGGGGGAGTGCGCATGCATGATATGCGGTCGCACGGCGTGCGCAACTTCCAGGATGCGTGCTTCGGTATGCCGCATCAAGCGCAACTCACGCACCAGTGGGAGCCGGTCAACTGCGTGCTCAGGCATAATGGTGCGAGAGAAGCGCCAGCCGTCGATCTCTTCCTGCGGCGCGAGCCCTGCCGAATGCTTGGGAGAAGTGAGGTGGAACGTTTCCCATCCAAGCGCTCGCTGCTCGCGCAGTATGGCCAACGTACGGAACGTGTAGCCGCTGTGCAAAGGAAGCGAGTGGTCCAGGACGTGCAAGACGCGCAAGCTCATGCTGCGCGCTCCATCGCGGCGGCAGCGTCTTGCGCGCCGGTGACATTTCGCAGGAAGGCCTCGAACATCAGCAGGGACCAGATCGGTGAACTGTAGTCCCGGACGCCGCGCTGATGGTGGTCGACCAGGTGCTCCAGATAGCTGCGGTTGAAGAGCCCGGTCTGAGCAACCCGGTCCCCGAGGACGGCATCACGCACTCGCTGCTTGAGCGGCCCGCGAAACCATGCCGCAAGTGGAATTGAGAAGCCCATCTTAGGCCGATACATCACCTCGTGCGGGAGATACGGCTCGAGCGCCTTTTTCAACAGAACCTTGCCTTCGCCGCCGCGGACCTTCAACCCACTTGGGAGCGTGGCCAGCCACTCGACCAGCGTGTGGTCCATCAGGGGTTCTCGAACCTCGAGGGCATGTGCCATGCTGGCACGGTCCACTTTAGTATTGATGTCGCCGATCAGATAGGTCTTGAGATCCAGGTACTGGACGAGTGCCAGAGGGTCATCGGTTTGCGCCTGGCGGCCATGATGCAGAAACACCTCCAGCGCCGAGTATCCGGCTAGTGTGGTCTTGAACTTGTCGCTATACAGCTGCCTACGCATCCCGTCGCGGAAAATCGAAACGCTGTGAAAGTACGCCTGAACCGAATCGCGAGCCAGAGCCTCGAATGTAGACTTCGCGCGGAGCGGCCGCGGCGCCCAATCCGCCTTGGGGTATACCCGGCCCAGCAGTCCAAAGAGTGGGCGGCGCACCGACAACGGGAGCGCGCTGCGCAGGGCCTCTTCGGCCATATGCAGCCGATAGCGCCGATATCCCCCGAAGCTCTCGTCGCCGCCGTCACCCGACAGCGCGACGGTAACATGCTTCCTCGCGAGTTCGCAGACCCGATAGGTGGGCAAAGCAGAGCTGTCGGCGTAGGGTTCGTCATAGAGCTGCGCCAGCCTGTCCAGCAGACTGAAGTCGTCGCTCTCGACGCGCTCCACGAAGTGTCGCGCTCCGTATCGCGTCGCGACCATCTCGGCGAAGCGTGTCTCGTCGAAGCCCTGATCCCGGAACGATATGGAGCAGGCGTTCACCGGATCGCTGCTCACCCGAGCCATGGTTGCGACCACCGCCGAGGAATCGACTCCGCCCGAAAGAAAGGCGCCGAGCGGCACGTCCGAGATCATGCGCAATTTCACGGACTCTTCGAGCCTGGAAGTGAGCTCGGCGCAGGCGTCCTGCTCGCTGATCGGACTGTCGAGGGTAAACCTTACATCCCAGTAGCTGCGCGGCTGCGCCACAGCGGCGCCTCGCTGGAGGGTAAGGGCGTGTCCAGGCGGCAGCTTGCGCGCGCCTTCAAAGATGGTCCGTGGCTCCGGAACGTAGCCCAGCGCGAAATACTCTTCGATAGCGAAGGGATCGAGCGAACGCGATAAGTCCGGATGCCGCGACAACGCTTTCAGCTCGGAGCCGAAGATGAACATGCCGTCGGGGAGAGTCGCGTAATGCAAGGGCTTGACGCCCAGGCGATCGCGCGCCAGGAACAACGTTCCCCGGTTCCGATCCCAAAGCGCGAAAGCGAACATACCGCGGAACCGATCGACACACCGCTCACCCCAGGCCTCCCAGGCATGAACGATCACCTCGGTGTCGCTCTTGGTTCGGAAAACGTGGCCCGCTGCGATGAGCTCCGGGATGAGTTGTTGAAAATTGTAGATCTCGCCGTTGAATACGACGACGATGCTGCCGTCCTCATTATACAGCGGCTGCTGTCCTGTTGTGAGATCGATGATCGACAAGCGCCGATGACCCAGGCCGAGTCCGCCCTCGACATGCAGGCCACCCGCGTCCGGGCCGCGATGAACCTGCATCTCGTTCATCGCATGCAGGAGCTCGCGCGGCACTGCCCGGAGACCCCGGAGGTCAAATATTCCGACAATCCCACACATAGATGTAAGTCCTCTCGAGCGTCACGGCCTGTTTGACACGGACCCCAACGGACCATGCTTGGCCGTTGAGCCGGGGCTGTGCGCCACCGCATCTCCAGAAGTGCGTT
>JBGQKF010000571.1:0-2673 GCA_041499435.1 Gammaproteobacteria bacterium | reverse complement strand
GCGCGCCTGTTTTGTTGGCGAGCAGGCGCTGCGATAGCTCGGTCTGCAGCAGAGAATAAGTCCCCGCCGAACCACAGCAAAGATGTCCATCCGGCACGTAAGTGAGCTCGTACCCGGCTAGTCTGAGCAGCGGTTCGACTAAGCCGGTAATTTGCTGGCCGTGCTGCAAGGTGCATGAAGCGTGATATGCAATGCGCGCAACCGGCCCCGAAGTTTCCGCGGCGTGCGATTGATTCAGCAGACGCTCCAGCACGGCCGATTCGGAGGTGAGGATCTCGGATGCATCCTTGGTGAGCGCGGAGATCTTCGCCGCCTTCCCGGCATAGCCTGCATCGTCTCTTAGAAGATGCCCGTATTCCTTCACCAGCACGCCGCAGCCGCTCGCGGTCATGACGATCGCCTCGCAGCCCTGCTCGACGTACGGCCACCAGGCATCGATGTTCCGGCGCATGTACCGCAACCCCTCGTCTTGTGCGTTCAGGTGATATGCAACGGCTCCGCAGCAACCGGCTTCTTCTGCAGCGATCAGCGAAATGCCGATCGCATCGAGCAGCCGGGCCAGAGCGGGATTGATGGTGGGAGCAATTCCGGGTTGGACGCAACCCTGCAGCACCAGCATGCGGCGCGCGTGCCGCGGTCCCGGCCACGGTGTGGCGTGTACGCGTGGTGGAACTTTACGCTGCAAACTCGACGGTAATAGCGGCCGCACCCACTGTCCGAGCCGCAGCAGCGGGGTGAACAGAGACGGGTGCGGGATAATGGTTTTCAGCGCGGTCCGCATCAGCCCCTGTATGGGCCCGCGTCCGACTTCCTTCTCGACGATGGCGCGGCCGATATCGACCAGCCGGCCGTATTTCACTCCCGAGGGACAGGTCGTCTCGCACGCGCGGCAGGTCAGGCAGCGGTCGAGATGAAGCTGCGTGCTTTCCGTGACCGGAGCGCCCTCCAGCAGTTCTTTCATCAGGTAGATGCGCCCGCGCGGGCCATCGAGCTCATCGCCCAGCAGCTGATAGGTGGGACACGTGGCCGTGCAGAAGCCGCAATGCACGCACGCACGCAGGATGGCGTTGGCCTCCTTGCCTTCGGGCGTGTCTTTGATCGATTCGGCTAAATTGGTTTTCATGCAGCGATCAAAACTCCGCATGCAACCGATGTGGCCCGAAGATTCCATCGGGATCGAGCGCCGCTTTGATGCGCCGATTGAGCGCCAGCACGTTCTCCTCCAGCCGCATGATCGGATTGCCTTGCGCGCCGCGAAACAGCGTCGCGTGTCCGCCGGCTTTACGTGCAGCCTGATGGACCTCGTCGGCGGGGGCCTCGGTCACGACCCAGCGCAGGCTGCCATTCCACTCCACCGTCTGCTGTCCGGGCAGCGGCAGTGGCGGTGTGGTCGGGCGCACGGACAGGCGCCACAGACGGCCTTGCAGCGCCGGCACACTGTGCTCGCGCACGCCGTTCCAGAAATCGCCGTCGTGTTCGATCGCCTCGCCACCAATGCGCTCGCGCGTGGTAGCCACCGTGCGGCCGCTGCCAGACAACCGAACATGCAGAGCGCCTTCGATGTAGCAGGTTGCGGATACGGGCAACGGCTGCCCCGCCCATCGGTTCATCGTCTCGATCGCCTTTGCCGGCGCCATCTCCAGACGCAGCGTCTGCTCTTCGTCCGGTCGCGGCAGGACCTTGAGCGATACATCCACGATCAAGCCCAGCGTGCCGAACGACCCGGCCATCAAACGCGATACGTCGAAGCCGGCGACGTTTTTCATCACCTGCCCGCCGAAGCGCAAGTCTTCGCCCTCCCCATTGATCACGCGCGTGCCGAGGACGAAATCGCGCACCGAACCGGATGCAGCGCGACGCGGACCGGAAAATCCGCAAGCGACACACCCGCCCAGCGTTGCATCGGGACCAAAGTAGGGCGGCTCGCACGCCAGCATCTGCCCGCCTTGCGTGAGGGTGCGCTCGATCTCGGCCAGCGGCGTGCCCGCGCGGGCGGTCAGGACCAGCTCGCTCGGCTCATAGTCGATCACGCCCCGATAGCCGGACACGTCCAGCACTTCGCCTTCGAGGCGATAGCCGTAGAAGTCCTTGGCGCCGCTGCCGCGGATACGCAGAGGCTTGCGCTGCGCGGCGGCGGCGCGGATGCGCTCGGCAAACTCCGAGATGATCGGGTCCATTTGCTAAAGACTAAATCTCAACACAGAGGCACAGAGGACACAGAGCTTCACAGAGAACAACAAGACAGACGCAGAACAAGGCAAAGTGGTGTCTACCATGTTCGCTCAAAGCCTGGGCTTCACGAGGCGCAGGGACTTCGAAGAGTATCCTGTTTTCTCTGTGTCCTCTGTGCTCTCTGTGCCTCTGTGTTGGGTTGAGCCTCAAAACCGCGGCAACTCCGGAAACTTCTCTTGTCCGCGCCGCACATGCATCGCGCCGAACTCCGCACAGCGATGCAGCGTCGGCACCGCCTTGCCGGGGTTGAGCAGCGCATGCTCGTCGAACGCGTGCTTGACCGCATGGAACGTCGACAGCTCGGCGGGCCGGAACTGCACGCACATCTCATTGATCTTCTCGATGCCCACTCCGTGCTCGCCGGTGATGGTGCCGCCGGCCTCGATGCACAGCTGCAAAATGCGCGCGCCGAAAGCGGCGGCGCGCTGCGCCTGATCGCCT
>JBGQKF010000570.1:0-2710 GCA_041499435.1 Gammaproteobacteria bacterium | reverse complement strand
CTCGAAGAACTGATCGCGCTGCAGCATCTATGCAAGGCCGGTGGCCCACATCGCCTTTTTTCGCCATGGCCTAATCGCCTATGGCGGCAACAGCATAATAATGGCGTTTAGACAACTCGAACCTACTCGTTCGATAATAGGCGCAGAGGGGGGCGGATTCTTGCGCCCTTAGGGTGATGAGCCCTCAACCTCCGCATCGGTGTGTAGAGCATGCAGGAGCTCGTGCCACACCTTTACTACTCAGGAGATGCACCCGCTAGATGCATGCGACTCTGGTACTCAACGTCGTGGGCCTGACACCTGGGCAGCTGGGCCCGCACGCACCCAATCTGCAGCGGCTCGCGTCGCGCGGGGGTATGCGTGCGCTCGACACTGTGACCCCGGCCGTGACCACCACCGTGCAGTCGACGTTCGTGACTGGTACGTTGCCGCGCGAGCATGGCATCGTCGCCAATGGCTGGTACTTCCGTGACCTCGCGGAAGTATGGCTCTGGCGCCAATCCAATCGCCTGGTCGCCGGTGAGAAGGTATGGGAGAGCGGGCGTCGGCGCGACCCGGCGTTCACCTGCGCCAAGCTGTTCTGGTGGTACAACATGTATTCGAGCGCGGACTGGTCGGTGACGCCCCGCCCGATGTATCCCGCGGACGGGCGTAAGCTGCCAGACATCTACACCGATCCGCCGCAACTGCGCGCCGAGCTCAACGCAACGCTCGGCGAATTTCCGCTGTTTTGCTTCTGGGGTCCGGCGGCGGATATCAGTTCCAGCGAATGGATCGCACGCTGCGCGCTGCACGTGCGCAAAAAGTATCGACCGACGCTTGCGCTGGTGTACCTGCCGCATCTGGACTACAACCTGCAGCGGCTTGGGCCTTCGCACCCAAATATCAAGGCAGACGTCGCCCAGGTCGACGCGCTGTGCGGCGAGCTGATCGATGCGGCCGAAAGCGACGGCGATCGCGTGATCGTCTTGTCGGAATATGGCATCACGGCAGTGCAGCGTCCGATCCACATCAACCGCGCGTTACGCGAGGCGGGCCTGATCCGCATTCGCGAAGAGCTCGGACGCGAGCTGCTCGATGCGGGCGCGTGCAAAGCATTCGCTGTCGCCGATCATCAGATCGCGCACATCTACGTCTCGGACCCGGCCCTGATTGCGCAGGTGAAGGCGCGGGTCGAGGCGTTGCCAGGCGTGGAGCGCGTGCTGGACGAGGCGGGCAAGCGCGCGCTGGGCCTGGACCATCCGCGCTCCGGCGAGCTGGTGGCGATCGCGCACGCCGACAGCTGGTTCACGTGGTACTACTTTCTCGACGAAGCGCGCGCACCGGACTTCGCGCGCACCGTGGACATTCATCGCAAGCCGGGCTATGACCCGGTGGAGCTGTTCCTCGATCCGGCGCTGCACTTTCCGAAGCTGCGCATCGCCTCGCGCCTGGCGCGCAAGGCGCTTGGCATGCGCTACCTGATGGACGTGATCTCGCTCGATGCAACGCTGGTGAAGGGCTCGCACGGCCGGCCTACCGATCGCGCCGACGATGGGCCGCTCATCATCTCCTCCGACCCGCGCCTGCTGCCGGCCGGGCGCGTCGCCGCTACGGACGTGAAGCGCATCATGCTCGATCACGTTTTCGCCGACTCGCAGCAACTGGACGAGGCCGCATGAAGCCCGCCGGGCTGCTGCACACCTGGCTGCACCGTCAGCTTTCCCCGCCGACGCGGCAGTGGATCGATTCGCAATGCGGGTTGCTCGCAGGCAACCCGCGCGATCGCGAGCTGTATCTTTCCATCAGCCTGGTGTCGCGCAAGCTTGGCAAGGAAGATCTGCGGCTCGATGCAGGCGATCTCCAGCAGGCGCACGAGGCGCGCGAGTCCTGGGATCCGCGCGGCTGGAGCATCGACCAGGCCGGCAGAATTCTGTTTCTGCTCTCAGCCAAAGCTGGATCTGAGAAGTTCCGCGCGTGGCTGGATCAACTGTGTCAGACGGCGGACGTGGGCGAGCTGGTCGCTTTCTATCGCGGCTTGCCGCTCTATCCGGACCAGCCGTCGCATCGGCTGCGCGCGGCTGAGGGCGTGCGCTCGAACATGAAGGCCGTGTTCGAGGCGGTGGCGCACCGCAACCCCTATCCCCGCGAGCAGCTCCCGGAAGGCGCGTGGAATCAGATGGTGCTCAAGGCCTTGTTCGTCGGCAGCGCGCTCAATCCGATCCAGGGTCTCGACGAGCGCAGCAATCCAACGCTGATGCGCATGTTGTGCGACTATGCGCATGAAAGATGGGCGGCGACCCGGCCGGTGAGCCCCGAGCTGTGGCGCTGCGTGGGCCGTCATGCGGACGCCGCTGCCCTGGCCGATCTGCAGCGGGTGCTCGAGACGGGTACGACGCCCGAGCGACAAGCCGCGGCGTTGGCACTTAGCGACTGTCCTCACCCGGAGGCCCGTAAGCTGCTCGCCCGCGCTCCTGATCTGGAGCGGGCGATTGCGAGCGGCAAAGTGACCTGGAACCGCGTGGTGCAGCCGAGCTGAAAAGATTTGCATTTGGAGGAAGGAAGCCATGAAATTCATCGACCCGCATATCCACATGACGGCGCGCACCACCGATGACTACGAGCGCATGGCCGCTGCCGGCATCGTCGCCGTGATCGAGCCGGCGTTCTGGCTGGGTCAGCCGCGCACTTCGGTGGGCACCTTCATCGATTATCTTTCTACCATCGTGGG
>JBGQKF010000569.1:0-2712 GCA_041499435.1 Gammaproteobacteria bacterium | reverse complement strand
GATACGGAGGTGGTGCTGCTCGATGGCGGCGAGCGTCGCACGCTAAAGCTCTATCCAGGGGTGCAGAAGAAGCCTGCAAACGCGGTGGATCGTACCGCCCCAGGCGGCTGATGGCTTCAAACGCGAGCCAACAATGAGGAAGAAATGAGAACACACTCGTTTGCGCTTGCGCTGTTGGCGCTTACCGCCGGCTGCGTCGGCAACGGCAGGATGACGCCACACTACGAGGGCGCGCTGGACGAGCTCGACAAGGCGGCAGCCGCCAAAACCCAAGGCAAGCAGAACGAAGCGGTGAGTCAGGCCCTGTTGCCGCCGCTGGTCGTTGAAATGCCTCGCGCAGAAGGCCGTTCGGTGGACTCGCGTTTCGATCTCGCTGTGAACAACGCCTCGGCTGCCGAAGTGTTCATGGCTGTTGTGTCGGGTACCCGCTACAACATGGTCGTTCATCCGGGCATCAAGGAAAAGATCTCGATCAATCTGCGTGACGTTACTGTGTTCGAAGCGCTCGACACGATTCGCGAGGTCTACGGTTACGACTACAAGCTGCAGGGCAACCGGATCCTGGTCCAGCCGCTGACCATGCAGACGCGGATGTTCGTGATCAACTACCTCTTCAATCAGCGCAAGGGTAAGAGCGAGGTGCGGGTGAGTTCCGGAGCGATCTCCGATAACGTCGGCATGACCGTGGCGGGTTCCGCTATTGCCACCACTGGAGCGCAAACGCCAAATACGCAGTCATTGCAGAGCAGCAAGGTCGAGACGACGACCGATCTCAACTTCTGGAACGATCTGGCGACCGGTGTGCGCGCCATCATCGGCACGGCTGACGGGCGCAACGTCATCGTCAACGCCGAGTCCGGAGTGATCCTGGTGCGGGCCATGCCGAGTGAGCTGCGCGAGGTGGACAATTTCCTGCACACGATGCAAGGCGTGGTGGCCCGCCAGGTTCTGCTCGAAGCCAAGATCATCGAAGTTCAGCTCTCCGACATGTTCGCCACCGGTATCAACTGGGGGGCGTTCCACTCTGGGGACAATGTGCGCGCGGCGGGTGGCGTGATTCAACCAGGAACGCGGCTGAGCCCGGAAGGCAACTTGTCGACCTTCACAGCGACGGGCCCGGATGGCCAGCCAGTGCCCAATTCGTTGTTTACGTCGAATCCGCTCTCGCCCGGAACGTTGATCGCTGGCAGCGGTGTGCCCGGCACGATCTTCGGGCTCGCTCTTCAGACCAGCAACTTTGCCGCGCTGCTGAATTTCCTGGAGACGCAAGGCGAGCTGCAGGTGCTGTCCAGCCCGCGCATCGCCACCATGAACAATCAGAAAGCCGTGCTGAAGGTCGGCACCGATGAATTCTTCGTGACCAACGTCACCACTAACCAGACCACTACCACTGGCGGCGCAGTGCAGAATTCGCCGTCGATCACGACGCAGCCGTTCTTCTCCGGCGTGGCGCTCGATGTCACTCCGCAGATCGACCAGAGCAATCAGATCATCCTCCATGTGCATCCTTCGGTGACCAAGGTCGTCAACAAGAACACCGACATCGATCTGGGCCAAGCCGGTGTGTTCCGCCTGCCGCTCGCCTCCAGCACGGTGAGCGAGACCGACACCATTGTGCGCGTGACCGACGGCAATATCGTGGCGATCGGCGGCCTTATGAATCAGGCGGACCAGCGCAATCGCGGTCAGGTCCCGGGGCTGGGCAACATTCCGATCATTGGTCATGCATTCAAGAACACCAGCCGCAACAGCATGAAGAGCGAGCTGGTGATTCTGCTCAAACCTACGGTGATCAACAGCGACGACAATTGGAAGCCGAGCCTGGACGAAGCACGCGACCGTGTGCGCGCCCTCCGCCACGAAGATTACGGGCGTTACTGGAAAGAAGAGTACGGCAAAGGCAGCGACAGCGAGAAGGCACCCGCCGCTCCGCGCAAGCCATGAACGAGTCCTCCTTACCGCCGCGGCTAGAGAGCGCGGCTGGAGCTAAAGAACATGTACCGCACCCATTTCGGCTTGCGTGAACCGCCGTTCGGGATTACCCCGGACACCAGCTTCGCATTTTCCTGCGCAGCGCATCAGGAAGCGCTCAACACGCTGCTCGTCGCCGCCAGCAACGGCGAAGGCTTCATCAAGGTCACTGGCGAGGTTGGGACCGGCAAGACGCTGCTGTGCCGGCGCTTCCTTGCTACACTGGACGCGACTTACGTCACCGCGTACATCCCCAACCCGTATCTCGAACCGCGCTCGCTGATGCTCGCGCTCGCAGATGAGCTGCGCGTGAGCGTCGATGCGGGCGCCGACCAGCATCAACTGCTGAAGCAGATCAGCCATGCGCTGCTGGATTTTGCGCGCGACGGTAAGCGGGTGGTGGTCTGTCTCGACGAAGCTCAGGCGATGCCGCTGGAAACGCTCGAAGCTTTGCGGCTCCTGTCCAATCTGGAAACCGAGAAGCGTAAGCTGCTGCAGGTTGTGCTGTTCGGCCAGCCCGAACTCGAGGACAAGCTCGGTCAGCAGTCCGTGCGTCAGTTGCGACAGCGCATTACTTTTCAATACCAGCTTGGCGTGCTCACTCGGGGGGAGCTGGACTTTTACCTCGCGCATCGTCTGCGGGTAGCCGGCTATGTCGGCGGGCCCTTGTTCGCACCCGGCGCCGTTGCCGCGTTTTACTCGGCTACCAAAGGCGTGCCCAGGCTGGTGAATGTGATCGCG
>JBGQKF010000568.1:0-2716 GCA_041499435.1 Gammaproteobacteria bacterium | reverse complement strand
GGTTACTCGTTCCGGCCGTGGGAAGAGGCCAAGGCCATCGCCGACGGACCGTCGATCCTGAAGTACGTTCAGGACACCGCCAGAGATTATGGCATCCAACGCAACATCCGCTTCGGCCATCAGGTCAGGCGCGCATCCTGGTCGACGCAAGACGCACAGTGGACAGTCGAGGTCGAGCGCGGCAGCGCGAATGAGTTGGTGCAAATCAGTTGCAACTTCCTCTTCATGTGTGGAGGGTACTACAGCTACGCGGGGGGCTACACGCCGGAATTTCCCGGCGCGCAGCGCTTTGCCGGACGCATCGTGCATCCGCAGAAGTGGACGGACGACATCGACTACGCCGGCAAGCGCGTGGTGGTGATCGGCAGCGGCGCCACAGCGGTAACGCTGGTGCCGGAGCTGGCGAAGACGGCCGCGCACTTGACTATGCTGCAGCGTTCGCCGACTTACGTCGTCGCGCGGCCCGCGCAAGACGACATGGCTAACCGTTTGCGCCGTTATCTGCCGTCGATGCTCGCCTACCAAATCACCCGCTGGAAGCGGGTGCTGCTCGGCATGTACTTCTTCAATCTGTGCCGGCGCGATCCAGGGCGCGCGAAGCGGTTGATTCTGGGCGGCGTGCGGATGGCGCTGGGGCCGGACTACGACGTCGACAAGCACTTCACGCCGCGCTATAACCCCTGGGAGCAACGCCTGTGCTTGTTGCCGGACGGCGATCTCTTCCGGGCGATCAGGGCCGGGCGTGCCTCGGTGGTCACCGACCACATCGAAACCTTTACCGAAAAGGGCATGAAGCTCAAGTCGGGTTTAGAGCTCGAGGCCGACCTGATCGTCACCGCTACCGGATTGAACCTGGAAGTGTTGAACGGTGTGCAGATCACGGTCGATGGCGAACGCGTCGACCCTGCCAGGACGCTAAGCTACAAAGGCATGATGTACAGCGGAGTTCCCAACCTGGCATCGTCGTTCGGTTATACGAACGCGTCATGGACACTGAAATGCGACCTCACCTGTGAGTACGTCTGCCGCCTGCTGAATCACATGCAAAAGCGTGGCCTTCGGCAGTGCACACCGCGCAACAGCGACGCCACCATCACCGCGCAACCCTGGATCGATTTTTCGTCCGGCTATGTGCAGCGCTCGCTGCACAAGTTCCCAAAGCAGGGGTCCAGGGCCCCGTGGAGACTGCACCAGAACTATGCGCGCGACATCCTGCTGCTCAGGTTCGGCAGGCTGGAGGACGGCGTCATGGAATTTTCCAACCCGGCACCCGTACGGACTGCGATGCGCGCCTGACGGATTGGATTGCGACGCTGCGTACAGGACATTGGTATTCAGGCAACACCAACCAGACCCCCGAAGAGTCGGGGCCCAGGATCAGGCCTCGCGCGCGGCCCGGCGCAGCGTATTGGTAAGGGGCTCGAGCAAGTATTCGAGCGCGCTGCGCTCGCGCGTGCGGACAAAGATCTCGGCCGGCATCCCCGCTCGCGCACGAGCGTGAATTTTGCACACCAGCCCCGGTAATCGCTCAATGAGCTGGAATGCTCCCCTCTCGTACATTGGCATCAACACGGAAGACAACACGGAGAGCGGACTGCGTCGGAAGCAACGCGGAAGCGTTATGCCGGGTTGATCAGTGATTACTTGCAGATTGCTGTAGGAAGGAGGTGAGTTTCAATGAGTATTCGACGTCGTGTCCGCTGCACCGATCGATCCGCTACCCTCACTGCCACCGAGATGCTGGGCCAGTTGGTGTCGGAAAGGGCATTCGTTGCCGCTCAGGAGTTGTTGAGCAATCTCGATGCACATGAGTTAGCTATCTGGTCGAAGAAGTCGGCCTGCTGCTGAGCGCTCAGGGTGTCGAGGCGCCTGACTGGCAGGATCTCTCCGACTATGAGCTTCACAAGATCGCGAGCGGGGCGTTCCATATCCAGAACGGTAAGCTGATTTTGCTGCGCGAGGCATGAGCCGGCTGTCCGTGCTGCTCGGGCCCAAGGGAGGGTAGTCGGTGACGCCGCTGCAGATCAGGGCGCCTGCAGTCGTATCACGTTCCACGAAGCGGGCTGCAGCGTCGCTTCGAGCGCGCTACCGTCGATACGCACTGCTTCGAGTTTGGACGGCCTCACCCGCTCCGGCGCTGCCGCGGTGTTGGCGGCTTTGAGGTCGGCTTCATGCAACTGCACGGCCCATTCCACCGCCAGTCCTCCTGAGAAGCCCCGCGCAGGTACACTCAGTTGCATTTCCTCCTTGAGACTTCGATTCAACGCGAACAGCGTGAGAGTCCCGTTTGCCTGGTCGTGTACAGCGGCGAACTTGAGATATGGCACTGCCGGTAACGCGAAGTATCGATCCTGCGTGCCGCGCGGATCGAAATAGTCGGCGGCATAAGTCGGCGATTCGACTTGCGCGCGCAGTACGCGCCCGCGCCCGAAGCGGCTGAAGTGCGCGAATGGGTGAAAGATCGTCTGCCGCCAGACTGGCCCCCGGGTCTGGGTCATGATCGGCGCGATGACATTGACCAACTGCGCGAGACAAGCGACTTTGACACGGTCTGCGTGATTCAGCAGCGAGATGCACATGCCACCGAATACCAGGGCATCTTCGACGTTGTAGATTTCCTCCAACAGGGGCGGCGCCACCGGCCACCCGGGCCGCGTGCGCGCCTCAGGTGTGCGGCGTGTGCGATACCAGACATTCCACTCATCGAAAGACAGCG
>JBGQKF010000567.1:0-2731 GCA_041499435.1 Gammaproteobacteria bacterium | reverse complement strand
GCCGATCTTCTTCAAGATGGCGTCGTTGCCTTTGGCGAACAATTGCCCGACGTAAGACGAGGCCGGGTCGGCATTCTTGCGCGAATCGATGGTTCGCGCCAGCCGGATGAGGACGGAAAAATCGATCATGGCGTTCTCCATGAGCCCGCGCTATCGTCGGTAGATCTCCGCAGGCTCCTTCAACACGGGGTCGGTAAGAACCCACTGACCGTCTTCCAGACGCCGGAAAAAGCAACACTCGCGGCCAGTATGGCACGCGATGCCACCGACCTGCTCCACGCGCAATAGCACCGCATCGGCATCGCAGTCGATCCGCAGTTCCTGAACCTTCTGCACATGCCCGGATTCTTCACCCTTTCGCCACAGACGCTGCCGGGACCGTGACCAGTAATGCGCCTCGCCAGTGGCCACGGTGCGCGCGAGCGCGTCGCGATCCATCCATGCGAACATCAGTACTCTCCCGGTCGCCGCATCCTGCACGATGGCAGGGACCAGGCCATCAGCAGTCCAGACGATCTCCTCGATCCAGCCTGAACCGCTTTGCGCACTCACCGGCGCACCTCGATGTGATGCTGCGCCATCTGTTCCTTCGCTTGCCGCACCGTGTATTCGCCGTAGTGAAAGATACTGGCCGCCAGCACTGCGTCGGCGTGGCCGACAGTTACACCCTGTACCATATGCTCCAGGTTGCCCGCACCGCCGCTGGCGATGATTGGAATATCGAGCGCATCGGAGAACGCGCGCGTGAGCTCGAGATCGAATCCGATCCGCGTGCCATCGCGATCCATGCTGGTCAGCAGAATCTCGCCGGCCCCAAGCTGCTGCACCCTGCGGCCCCACTGCACCGCATCCAGCCCGGTGCCGCGCCGCCCACCATGCGTGAATACTTCCCAGCGCAGCGGGCCTGGCGTCGATCGCGGATCCCGCTTGGCGTCGATCGCCACCACGATACACTGAGAGCCTACCTTCCCGCTCGCCTCGGCGATGAGATCTGGACTGAGGACTCCGGCGGTATTGATGCTCACCTTGTCGGCTCCGGCGTTGAGCAGCCTGCGCACATCGGCCACGGAGCGCACGCCCCCGCCGATGGTCAAGGGGATGAACACCTGCGCGGCGACCGCCTCGATCATCTCCAGAATCAGGTCGCGCTCGTCCGAGCTGGCGGTAATATCCAGGAAGCAAAGCTCATCGGCGCCCTGCTCGTCGTAGCGGCCCGCGATCTCCACCGGGTCGCCGGCATCGCGCAGCCCGACAAAGTTGACGCCTTTGACCACCCGCCCACCGGTGACGTCCAGACATGGGATCACGCGTTTCGCCAGGCTCATAACGTACGATGTGACTCGTGAATGGTGAATCGTGATTGGTGCATGGTGTTGGCGAAGGCACGTGAGCGGGATGTTTTCCGCACCAAGTACGCTTTCAGGCGGCCTCAGGGCCTTTTTCGCCCAGCTGATCGGCGAGCTTCTGCGCTTCCGCGAAATTGAGGCTGCCCTGGTAAATCGCACGTCCGGTGATGGCGCCGACAATGCCTTCCTGCTCGACCGCGCAGAGGGCGCGGACATCTTCCAGGTTGGTGATGCCGCCGCTCGCGATCACAGGCACCGACAGCGCCCTTGCCAACTGAAGGCTCGCCTCTACGTTGAGGCCCGTCAACATGCCATCGCGACCGATGTCGGTATGGATGATCGCCTCAACGCCGTAGTCCTGAAATCGCTTCGCCAGATCGATGACGTCATGTCCCGTGAGCTTGGACCAGCCCTCGACCGCCACTTTTCCCTCTTTGGCGTCGAGCGCCACCATGACGTGGCCGGGAAACGCATAACACGCGTCGTGCAAAAACCCAGGTGTCTTCACCGCCGCCGTCCCGACGATGATATAGATGATGCCATCGTCCAGATACCGCTCGATCGTGTCCAGATCACGGATGCCGCCCCCAAGCTGGACCGGGATGGTGTCGCCGACCGCCTGTACGATCGACTTGATCGCTGCTTCGTTCTTGGGTTTGCCGGCGAAGGCACCGTTCAAGTCCACGAGATGCAAACGACGCGCGCCCTGCTCGATCCAGTGCTGCGCCGTCGCAGCCGGATCGTCGGAAAATACTGTGGCATTCTCCATGGCGCCCTGTTTCAAACGGACGCAGTGCCCGTCTTTGAGATCAATGGCCGGAATGATCAGCATGCTGCGCAGAACCGAAGGAGGGACCGCGAACGGTTTAGGGGGACGGTGTAGTGCGGGGGAGGGTCAGTTGTTCCCAGCCATGATACATCAGTCGCTTCACCGAAAAAAAGCGTCCAGGACCGGCTTCTTGAAATATCCCGGCTAAGCCTGCATCACCGGAACTTCTGCGCCCAACCCCGTGCGTTGGTACGCCCCATCCCAGTGCACGAAATTCGACAGCAGCCGCAGGCCGGCAGCCTGGCTCTTCTCGGGGTGAAACTGCACGGCAAATAAATTGCCGCGTGCCACCGCGCAGGTGAACGGAAATGGATAGAAGCTGTAGGCCGCGATCAAATCACGGTTACCGGGTGCCGGATAGTAGCTGTGTACGAAATAGAAACGGCTGCCCGAAGTGATGCCGGCCCATAAAGGATGCTCGATTGCCTGGTGCACTTCATTCCAGCCCATGTGCGGGACTTTGAGCTTGGCGCCATCGTGAGCGACCATCTTGTCTGCCGGGAAGCGTACTACTCGCCCGGTGAGCAGGCCCAGGCCCGGCACATTGCCCTCCTCG
>JBGQKF010000566.1:0-2749 GCA_041499435.1 Gammaproteobacteria bacterium | reverse complement strand
CGACCCGCACCGGCTCGTGTGCGTACTGTGCGTCGAAAAAACTCGGACTGTGCTCGAAGCCCTGCGGTACGGCGGGCAAGTCGGTGGTCCCGGCAACGATCTGTCCGCGCGGTCCACGCACCAGATAGTAGATGTCGTCGAATCGGTTCGAGTGCAGCGCCAGCGCAGCCTCGCGCGAGAGGTCGAGACTGAGAGCGCCATCCCGGTACTGGACGTGCGCGGCCACTGCTACTGCCATGTCGGTCAGGGCCTGATCGTAAGCCTCCCGCGTCGGTTCGACCGCGTTGCGCAAGTCGTACCAGATGTTCAATGCCAGCAGGGCGCCAAGCGCTGGCATGAGCAGGCCCAGCAGCCGCCGCCGTATGCTGGGTGCAAGCCCTTTAAGGCTCCAGCGCATCGAGCCGATACCCGAAGCCGCGAACGGTGCGGATCTGAACACCGCTATGTTCGACCTTCGCGCGCAGTCGGGAGACATGCACCTCGATCGCATTTGGCGTGATGTCCACGCTCCAGCCGGCCAGTGTCTGCAGCAACCGCTCTTTGCTGACGACTGCGGGAGCATTGAGCATCATGCACTCGAGGATGGCCCATTCACGCGGCGTCAACTCCAGCGGGGCATCGGCAATTCTCGCGGTGCGCTGCGTAAGGTGAACCCATAGCGGCCCGCAGGTCAATTCGGAACTGGCCACAGAATGAGAGCGCCGGATGAGGGCGCGCACGCGCGCCAACAGCTCTGCAAGTTGGAACGGCTTGGCCATAAAATCATCCGCGCCCAGTTCCAGGCCATCGAGGCGGCCCTGCAGGCTATCTCGTGCGGTGAGGATGAGTACGGGGAGCGCCACACCTCGACGGCGCATGCGCCTGATCAATTCCATGCCATCGATTTTTGGTAGTCCCAGATCCACGATGGCCAGGTCAAACGATTCCACACTCAGACAGTTCTCCGCCAGCTCTGCCGAGCTCACGGCATCGGCTGCGAAGCCCGCCTGCTCCAGACCGGATTTCAAACCCGCCGCCACGAGGGAGTCGTCTTCAACGATCAGGACACGCATGGAAATGGACTCACAAAAAGAGCACATCGGTCAGAGGTGCTGTTAGCTTACCCGTAGCGGCGCGCGACAAGTACGGCATTGGCTCCTCCGAAAGCAAAAGAGTTGGACATCACCGCGCTCAGCCCAACGCCATGACGAGCGATATTGGGGATGTAGTCCAGATCACAAGCGGGGTCGGGATCAAACAAATGAGCGGTTGGAGGCAAAGCGTGCTGCTCCAGGGCAAGGACAGCCGCGATCATCTCTACGGCGCCCGCGGCGCCCATCAGGTGTCCGTGCATGGATTTGGTCGAGCTCACCGCTACTTTCTGCGCAGCTGATCCGAACGCGACCTTGATCGCCTGTGTCTCCACGACGTCGCCTAGCTGCGTCGCGGTGCCGTGAGCGTTGATGTAGCCGATGTCCTCCGGGCCGAGACCAGCGTCACGCATCGCCATCTGCATCGCCCGGGCTTGCCCGGCCGGACTGGGATTAGAAACGTGGGTCGCGTCAGCGCACGCTCCATATCCAGCCATTTCTGCGTAGATGCGTGCGCCGCGTGCGCGGGCCGATTGCTCCGACTCGAGGACGAGAGCCCCAGCGCCCTCCCCGAGCACCAGACCCGTGCGATCTCGAGCGAATGGTTTGCAGCTCCGCGAGGGGTCGATCCGGTCCGCTGTGGCAAGCGCGCGCAGCGCATCCCATGCTCGAATTGTTCCGGGCGTGAGCAGCGCTTCCGACCCTCCGGCCAGGATCACATCTGCAACCCCTGCTCGGATCGCGCGCAGCGCTTCTCCCAGTGCGTGTGCCGACGAGGCGCATGCAGTCGAGAATGTGAGCAGCGGTCCCGTGAAGCCATGCGCTATTGAGATTTGTGCGGCTGGTGCATTGGCCATGGTCATCACGACCGTGAGCGGGCGAACTTTCCCGTCGCCGTCGCCGTAAAGCCGAAGATAGGCTTGATCGAGCGTAACGGCACCGCCCATTGCCGTTCCCCAATAGACTCCGGCCCGATCAGACCGCGATTCGACGGTGTCGAGTCCGGCATCCTTCAGCGCCTGGTCCGCAGCGATTAAGGCGAGTTGGCTGGTGCGATCGAGCTGTGCGCTGCGCGGCGCAGGAAAATACCTGGACGGGTCGAAGCGTGTCTGCCCCGCCGCAATCGGTTCGGGTCCGCCTGAAAGTGCCGGTGGCAGCAGGTCGATACCCGAGCGCGCTTCGAGCAGCGCATCGATCATGGCGCGTGGATCATCGCCGACCGGTGAAACCACACCCAGACCGGTTATCACGACGCGATGCACTTTATCTGAGCTCGGCTTGAATCTGTCTGTGGCTCGTAGACTGGAGCAGGGCATCGAGTATTCCCGCCAGCTCCCGCAACGTCTTAGGGATAGGCCCGGACTGCTTGCCGAGCTGCACATGAAATACGTCTTCCAGCACGAACATGAACTCGATCAGGCCCAGCGAGTCGACCCCGTAGTCGGCCACTGGCGTGTCGGGTTCGATAGCCAAGGGCTCCAGACCGAATTGTTGCGCGGCGAGTGCTCTTATCGTCTCAAGCGTAGTCACGTTTACTCTCCTTTAGGCAAAGCGTCGGCCGCCACCGGCTGCGTCGGCCGGTTGAGCGGTCACCGCGGACGCTCTCCGGCGTGAACGCGACAGGAAGTCCACGGCCGTTTGCGCTACCGCATCCCGGTCATTGTCCAGCGTCAGCATGT
>JBGQKF010000565.1:0-2768 GCA_041499435.1 Gammaproteobacteria bacterium | reverse complement strand
CATCATGGGACGGGTGCGGAATATGCTGCGGTTGCCCGATGGCAAGCAACACTGGCCGAGCTTTCCCGAAGATCGCTGGATCGGTATTGCGCCGATTCAACAACTGCAGGTGGTGCAGAAATCGCCGGACACCATAGTCTTGAACGTCAAGTCGGCGCGTGCGCTGACCGCGGCGGAAATGTCGCGGCTGGTAGAGACATTCAAAATCACGCTCAAATTTCCCTATCGGATTACGATCGAACCGGTCACGTCGATACCCAGGAGTAAAAATGCGAAATTTGAGGACTTCATCAGTGAAATTGCCTGAATCCAATGGGCCGGGCAAAGCGCTTGCCGTTATTGCGTTCGGTCCGCTGTCAACATAGCACGCGGTTCCCGCGCTCACGATGGCTCTCAAGGCAACCATTTGCCGGGCGACTCTGCAAATCGCCGACATGGATCGCAATTACTATCACGACCATGCGCTCACCATCGCGCGCCACCCGTCGGAAACCGACGAGCGCATGATGGTGCGGGTATTGGCGTTTGCGTTGCATGCCAGCGATACGTTGTCGTTCGGCAAGGGCCTGAGCACCGACGACGAACCCGATCTCTGGCAAAAAGATCTGACGGGCTCGATTCAGGCGTGGATAGACGTGGGCCAGCCTGACGACAAGCGCATACGCAGGGCCTGCGGCCGTGCCGGCCAGGTGTTCGTCTACGCTTATGGCGGTCACGGCGCGAGCCTCTGGTGGAACCAGATCAGCGGCAAGCTCGAGCGCACGCAAAATTTGACCGTCAAAACACTGGCGCAGGCCAGCACGCGCGCTTTGGCCGGGCTTGCAAACCGCAACATGCAGTTGAATTGCACGATACAGGACGACCAGATCTGGCTGGCGGACCAGAAAGAAACCGTGCAAGTCGAAATGGCAACGGTCAGAACGCCGCCCGACCCTGTGCGCTAACGAGGCTGTAGAAAAACCCCAGCCTACGCGGAACAAAGGCGCACATCAAGACTCGAATATGAGGATGGAATATTCGGGGGTATGGGATGGCTAAATACATGGAATTTCCGGTTGGTCCGCGGCTGGTGGCGCTGGATATGTCGAAGCAATTCTTGCCGGGTACGTTCGAGCACGCGTTAAATTATCTGCTGGATCACGAATTGGATCTGTCGTGCTTCGATGCGCGCTATCGCAACGATGAAACGGGGGCTCCTGCGTATCCGCCGGCGCTGCTGCTCAAAGTGGTGTTGTTTGCCTACTCAAGGGGGATCGTCGGCAGCCGGCCGATTGAGCGCGCGTGCCGGGAGCAGGTGATGTTTATGTCGCTGTGCGCGGATTGCCCACCGCACTTCACGACCATCGCGGCGTTCATCAGCGGACTGGGCGATGACATCGCGCGGGTATTCACGCAGGTGCTCTACATTTGCGACCGGCAAGGGCTGATTGGGCGCGAGATGTTCGCGATCGACGGTTTAAAGCTTCCCAGCAACGCCTCCAAGGCAAGGAGTGGCACGCGCGCCGAGTTCAGGCGCCAGGCGGTGAAGCTCGAAGCCGCAGCGCGGACAATGCTCGCTCGCCATCGCGCCGAAGACGCGCAAGCGGTTGAGCCTGCTATCCACGCCAAAGAGACTCAGCGGATTGCGCGCTATAAGAAGGATGCGGCACAGATACGCGCGTGGTTGAATGACCACCCGGACGACCGGCGGGGTGTGAAGGGCAGCCTTCGCAAGAGTAACCGCACGGACAACGACTCGGCGAAGATGGCGACCTCCAAGGGAGTTATCCAGGGTTACGCCGGAGTTGCAGCGGTCGACGACAAGCACCAGATCATCGTTGAAGCCCAGGCCCACGGCACGGGCAGCGAGCAGGCGTTGCTCCTGCCGATAGTTGAGGCGATGAAGCCGTATGTGACCGACACCTCCCTGATTACCGCTGACGCGGGTTACCACAGCGAGGTTAATCTCAAAGCGCTTGCCGAGAAGAAGATCGCTGCGCTGATCGCGGACAACGGGATGCGCAAACGCGATGAACGTTTTGCGACCCGCGATCGGCACAAGCAGGCGCCCGATCCACTCTACGACAAGACAGCAACACCGAAGAAAGAAGCCCTGTATCGTCCCGAGGACTTCGACTACGACCCCAAGGCGTGCACCTGCATCTGTCCAGCGGGCAAGGCGCTCTACTCCAGTGGCAGCAACTGTACAACCAACGGCCGCAAGAACCGGCGCTTCCGCGGCACCATCGGCGCTTGCACCGCATGCAAGCTACGCGCGCGCTGTCTGCGCTATCCCGAACGCTCGCGAGTGCGGCAAGTCGCGTTCTTCGCCAAGAATCAAGGCTCGCCGCTTCAGCACACACAGCGCATGCGCGAGCGCATTGACAGCCCCGAGGGCAGAGCGCGTTACGGACGGCGCTTCGCAACCGTCGAACCGGTATTCGGCAACCTGCGCCACAACAAACAGCTCAATCGCTTCACATTGCGCGGTCAAACCAAGGTCGACGGGCAATGGAAGCTCTATTGTCTGGTGCACAACATCGAGAAACTAGCGCACCATGGTTACGGAAATTGACACAGATTGATGCAGGCACGCGCGCATTGCACGACGAATCGTAGTCCTAACTCTCACGCACTGAAAATTCACCGCACTACAACAGCACCGGTGCGCGCTCGCGATTGAAAAGGGGTTTTTCTACAGCCTCAACGTACGAGCTTATCAGCGCGCCATCGACTTGGTGCGAGGCGCCACGGTGTTGGCATTGCAATTTCATTTATCGAAGTCATTG
>JBGQKF010000564.1:0-2770 GCA_041499435.1 Gammaproteobacteria bacterium | reverse complement strand
GAAAGACGTGGCGCCCTCACCCGAGCCGTCGGCTCCCGCGGATGAGGTGCCGCCGCAATCTTTGCAGAAACAAGCCGAGCCCTTTCCGGCTCCGCCCACCGTGCAATCGTCGCCTGCACAGAAGTCAGAGCGAGCACCGGACTCGGCGGCCAAGGTGACCGGGGCGCGCGGATTGGCCGCTGAGCCGGCGCGTGAGAGCGAAGCGGCCGAGACCGACGCCGTTGGCAGACGCGACCACGCGGCCGAGCAGGAGCGGGCGGAGGTAAAACCGTCCACAGCGAATGCCGCGCCGACGCGCGGGAAGCTCAAGGCGCAGGATAGTGCAAGTACACGAGAAGAGCACGCCGATGCGCAAAGCCAGCAGCCGCCCGCGGCGGCTGTCCCCGAGTCCCCGGCAGCCGCTGCTGCTGCTTCGCCCTGGGAGAGCAATCCCCAGGAATGGCTGCGACACATCGAGCGGCTGGTACGTGACCATCGCATGATCGAAGCGCGCGACAGCTTCAAGGCATTCCGCCAGCGCTATCCTTCGTACCCGCTGCCCAGCGAGTTCCCTCTACGCGAGCCTTGAGCGCCTGCAAGCGGCGTTTTGCAATCAATTCCGCAGCTGTTCAAGCGACCACACCAAGTCGGTTCCAGGCTCCCAGAGCTAAAGTTTTCGGCGTTGATTCCGTTAATTAGCTCGAGCATGTGCGTCCGCTTTTGCGGTATTCGCCGGTCGCACGAGGACGCGGCATCCCAGATTTATCCGAGCTCGCGAGAGGCAGCCGCTCCTCACCTTTGTCTGAAGGCCCGCCATGACGGTCAGCGCCAATCCTCGCTTCGACGAGCTCAAGACCACGGGCAAACTGCCTTCGCCTTCGGGTGTGGCGCTGGCCATCATCGAGCTGTGCCGCAAGGACAACGCCAGCATCGAAGAGATCGCGCACGCGGTACGGGCCGACCCGGCGCTGTCCGGCCGCATCATCAAGTTCGCGAACGCGGCGGCCAACGCGCCGCGCCGGGCGGTCGTGTCGGTACCCGAGGCGATCCAGCTGGTCGGCATCAACACCGTGCGCCAGCTTGTGCTCGGCTTCTCGCTGCTTGGGCAGTACCGCACCGGCGCGTGCGCGGCATTCGACTACAGCCACTACTGGTCGCGCTCGCTCGCGGTGGCCATCGCCGCCAGTGCGCTGTGCCTCCGTGTGCGCAGCGCACCGCCCGACGAGGCGTTCACCTGCGGTCTGCTGTCCGATGTCGGCACATTGGCGCTCGCCACGATTTACCCCAGTGAGTACGCCGAGCTGGTCACAGCGCAGCCGCCGCGCCCGGTACAGGAAATGGCGCGCCTCGAGCGCGAGCGGTTCGCCACCGATCACAACGAGCTGGGCGCCGCACTGCTCGCCGACTGGCATCTGCCGCGCCTGTTCGTGGTCTCGGTGTTCCATCATGAAGCGCCCGAGCAGGGGCGTCTGCCGCAGGGCTCCCGCGAGTTCATCATCTGTGAGCTGCTGCACCTGGCTGCGCGGCTGGGCGATCTGTGCGCCGCGCCCGAAGCGGCGAGACCGCGGATGGTGCCCGATCTGATCCTGGGCGCAGCCAAAGTGGGGTTGGACGAAGCGGCGCTGTCCAAGCTCACCGATGAAGTGGTCGCGCAATGGCGCGAGTGGGGCAAGATTCTGGAAGTGCGCACACAGGCGATCCTCGCGTTCGACGCGTTGGCGCAGGTGAAGAACGCGCCATCAGTCTTGCGCGAGCCCGACCGCCTTCCCGATCCGCGCACGGTGCAACCGCTCAGCGTTCTGATCGTCGATGACGATCGCGCCACTTTGATGCTGGTCGAGCATCTGCTCAAGGCGCTCGGCCACAAAGTGCACACCGCTCAGGATGGGCGCAGCGCGCTGGCGCTGGCGATGTCGGTCCGACCGCAGATCATCGTCTCCGACTGGATCATGCCCGGCCTGGACGGCGTTTCGTTGTGCAAGGCGTTGCGCCAGAGCGAGGAAGGCCAGCAGATCTATTTCATCATCCTGTCCGCCCTGGAGCAGGACGATCAACTGGTCGAGGCATTTGAAGCCGGGGTGGACGACTACCTCACCAAGCCGTTCACCGCGCGCGTGCTCGCGGCACGGCTGCGTGCAGGACAGCGCGTGATCAGGCTGCAGGAGGATGCGCGCCGCGACAGCGAGAATCTGCGACGCTTCGCCGCCGAGCTCGCCGTCGCCAACCGCCGGTTGCAGCAGGCGGCGCTCACCGATCCGCTCACCGGCCTGCCCAATCGACGCTACGCCATGGAGCGGCTCGACCAGGAATGGGCGGCCGCCTCGCGCACGCAGCGACCGCTGACCTGCATGGTGGTAGACGTCGATCAGTTCAAGCAGATCAACGACAGCTATGGCCACGACAGCGGCGACGTCGTGCTGCGCCAGGTGGCCACCGTGCTGCGCAAGGAGGCACGCTCAGAGGATGTCATCTGCCGTCTGGGCGGCGAAGAATTTCTGGTGATCTGTCCCGACACGCCGCTCGGTGCGGCCTTGCACCTCGCCGAGCGTCTGCGGCTGGGTGTGTCGCAAGCTCGCACCCTGAACGGCGCCATCAGCCACAGTGCCACCGTGAGCATCGGCGTATGTCAACGCCAAGCGAGAATGACGCGCATAGACGAGCTGATCAAGGCTGCCGACGCTGCGCTGTACGATGCCAAGCGTGCCGGTCGCAATCGCGTGGCGGCGACGTGCGCTGCACCGGCTGCAGCGAACGCCTGATCCGCTCTGCGCTTCGATAGCAAACCCTACAG